>DASQVB010000397.1:0-3638 GCA_035640975.1 Pseudonocardiaceae bacterium | reverse complement strand
GTGTTCTCAAGCGGAGCTACCAAGGCCCCCTCGGGGCTGCCACCGGCGCGGAACGGCTGCACATACGCATCGCCGATCTGCTGGCCCACGGCTGGTACCTCGCCCAGATTACCGGCCAGTTCGCTGCCCTACCTGCGGACCTGAGCGAGCAGGCATTGACCTTTACCCGAGCCCAGCTTTCCACAATGCCGCGCACCAACCGCTTTGACCCGTGCAATCAGTCGACGACGATGCTCCCGCCATCGACCGGCTCGCCGCTTTCCTCGGCCGCCCGGTCGACACAGGCCGATGACACGTAACTGTTCGGGGGGCTGGGGACAGACCATTCCAGCCGTCCGCAGCCGCGGTCAGCGACGAGTTGTGTCACGTGAGTAAGCAGTGCGTGTCCGACGCCCCCCGCAATGAGAGGACTTCGGCCAATGGCGTGGGGGCGAACAGGTGCTCGCGAAGCGGCGCCGCCTGTACGGCGCATTCCTCGCTGAGACCCCCATAGCCGGCGAGCGCCCGGATCATCTCAACGATGATGCCGGCGTAGGACGAAACGGCGGGGCGAACGACAGCGTTCGGTAAGTTCATTACGTGGGGTCAGGGCAGATGCCGGTATGCCCCGGCTAGATAGTTTTGTAGTGCGGCGTGGCGGAATTGGTACACCGTTCCCGCCTGGCGCAACACCTGGCGGCGGTTGGCATCCTGAACTAGCGGCAGGAAACAGACGTACCCCCTGGCTTTGAGTTGTGAGGGCAAGCTGGGAGATCAGAACGGTGAAACTTGCTCGGTCTGCGACCGGGCCCACCAGGCAGAACGCCAACCCTACCCTCAGCCCGTCCACCAGCCCGAACAACAGCCCGAACACCGACCGGCTGGACTTTATGGCCGTGCCGGGGACATCGCGGCCCGCACACCGCAGCCGCCACTGCTGGTAATCAGCGGCGAGCTGGACTTCCCAGTGCTACGTACTGACGCTGCGGAGCTGGTCGGTGCGCTGCGCGACCGGTACGCGCAGCCCGACCACGTCCGGGCTGACAACGGTGGCGGGCCTGCCGCATCCACTGGCCGAGCAGCCCGGCCTGGAACCAGCTCCACAGCTCTCCCCGACCAAGATGGTGGACGAGGCGATGACGCAGTGGTTCCTTCGCCACCTCACAACTCCTTGAGCCCCCCGCGGCTGTGGCCCGGCCTCAACCCGGTAGCCGGGACCGCACCCTGGTGATGCGCGTCGGCAACTTGCCGGTGAGCAGCGCGAACATCAGGCCGAAGCAGACCAGTGCCACCGAACCCATGAGGAGACCCGTCAGCACCTGCGGCACCCGAGTCTGCACCATGTGCCCGACCATCCATGAGCCGAGCGCGGCCGCTGGCAGCATCGCCAAGGTGGACGCCCCAATGACGGCCAGCCTGCGCAGGTCGACCATCCGCTCCGGGCGGATCGCGGCGCGCACCATGGACAGTCCGATCACGGCTGCCGTCACATCGCCGAGCAGCACCGCGCAGCACAGCCCCACCAGCCGGTCGCCGTCCGCCAACAACAGCAGCGCACTGAGCGCGACCACGATGCGGACCACCATCATGGCGGTGCTGGCACGGCGTGGTCCGCGAGTGTCCAATCGGGCGAACAGTGTCTGTCGGGCCACCTCGTAACCCGCGTTGGCGAACTGCGAGACAGCGAGCACCGCGAGGCAGGCGGTCAGCCAGCTCACAATTTTAGGGTCGTGCAGCTCGCCGTTGGCCAGGGTGGACGCCACCGGGCCGGCGAAGGCGAGCAACAGGCACAGGGCGGGCAGGCTGGCCGTCACGCTGTAGCTCAGCGCTTGCCGCCAGGCCGCGCCGAGCGGCCCGGCTACACCATTTCTGGCCGCCGCGCTCATTCCGGGCAGCGCGGCCACGGTAACCGCTTTGGCGCCGAGCGCGCCGATCACGGAGTACACCGACAGGGCGGCCTGGAACACGAAGACTCCGCCGGGCACCGTCGCCGCGACGGCCAGCATGGCGAACATGGAGGACACCGGGAAGGCCGCCACGGCCACCGAGTGCCGCAGCCTCTGGCTGACCTCGCGGGCAGCCGGCTCGGTTGACCAGCCGCCTCGCGCCCGAAGCGGCAGCCCGATCCGGTAGGCCCCGAAGAGCTGGACGGCCGCGTGGGCCGCGACGGACAACGTGGAACCCACGCCGAGCACGAACACCATGCCCAGTGGGACGTCCAGTACGTCCACCCCGGGCCGGTACCACAGCGCGACCACACCCATCATCGTGATCATGCCGAGGTTTTCCACCGCTGGCGCCGCAGACGCCAACGCGAACCGACCCCTGGTTTGTTGCACGGCGGCCCCGATCGAGGCCAGGGTGTAGCAGAGCACCTGCGGCGCCACGAATAGCACGATCAAGATGGTCAGCTGCCATGCCCGCCAGCGAGTGGCATCGTCCGGAATACCGGCGGTGACCGCCAGCGCCACCAACGGGGATGCCACCACGATGGCGCCGGCCAGGATCGACGCCCAGAACAACAGATAACCTGTGACCCTGCCGAGTAGCCGACGGGAATCGGCTACGCCACGCTCGGCGAGCGTACGGGTGAGCGCCGGTACGAGCACCAGCGCCAAGACCGGCCCGGCCATCGCTGCGAAGATCAGGTTCGGCACGGTGTTCGCGGCCAGGAACGCATTGGCGAAGAAGGTTGGGCCCAGGACGGCGCCGATGACGACCACCCGCAGCAGTCCCGTGATCCGGCTGATCAGCGTCCAGGCGGCCACCGTGATCGTGCTGCCCGCGGTGGCGGACACACGCGCAACATCGGTGGGCCCGCCGGCCAGCGCCTCGGAGCGGGCCGCCTCGCTTTCGGCCGGGCCATCGCCCTGAGCGAGTGGGCGGCGCTCGCCGTCGACCTGCCCTTCCACGGCGTCAGAGCTCAGCTCCCCACGGTGACGGCGCGAGCGCGCCGAGCGACCTTCGCTCATAGCCGAACATTAGCCCTGAGCCTGAGCCCGCGATTCAGGCTCGGGGAGAAACGCGACCGTGAGCGTTGGCGTGGCAAGGTGGCCCGACATTTGGACTTCACCAGAATGGGGGGTGCTATCGCAATCCTGCCGTCTCATCCGGTTGCTGCTCGTCGAGGATGATCCGGAGCTGCGTCGGATGCTTGCTGGGCTGCTCATCGACGAGGGCTACACCGTCGACGAAGCTCCCGACGGGCACCGAGGGCTGCATCTCGGCCTGTCCCGCTCCTACGACCTCGTCGTACTGGATCGCTGCCTGCCGGCGTGGAGGGCCTCGACCTGCTTGCCCGCCTGCGTACCCGCGGGGTCACTCACCGCCGGCGCGGATCCGGTTCGTCTCTCGGAGCGAGAGAGCGCGCTACTGGCCACGCTGGCCGGCCGACCGGGCCAGGCGTACCCCCGACGTGAGCTGCTCGCGCTGGTGTTCGCAGATGCCGAGAGTGAGGTGGTGGTAGACACCTACGTGCACTATCTGCGTCGCAGCTGGGCAAGAAGGTTGTTTCCACGGTTCGTGGCCGCGGATATCAGTTCGGCCGGCTGTGAGCGGCCGGGCCAAGACCGCTGGCCGAGTAGCGCCATGGTCTTCTTGGCGACGACACCGCGACGACGCGCTGGTCCGGCGTACTGCCGTACTTTTGGGGGCGTTGG
>DASQVB010000396.1:0-11411 GCA_035640975.1 Pseudonocardiaceae bacterium | reverse complement strand
CGGCTGAGCGCTGAGATCGCGTCCTTGGAGATCCGGACGCTACTGGCCGGGGAATACGATGAGCGGGACGCTCTGATGACGATCCGCTCGGAGGCCGGTGGGGTGGACGCAGCTGATTTCGCCGAGATGCTGTTGCGGATGTACCTACGTTGGGCCGAGCGGCACGGCTATCCCACCGAAATCTACGACACCTCATTTGCCGAGGAGGCCGGGATCAAATCGGCCACTTTCGTGGTCAAGGCGCCCTTCGCCTACGGCACCCTGTCAGTGGAGCAGGGCACCCATCGGTTGGTCCGGATCTCGCCTTTTGACAACCAGGGCCGCCGGCAGACCTCCTTCGCCGGTGTTGAGGTGCTGCCGGTGACCGAGACCACCGATCACGTCGACATCCCGGAGAACGACATCCGCATCGACGTCTTTCGATCTTCTGGACCCGGGGGGCAGAGCGTCAACACCACCGACTCCGCGGTGCGCATCACACACCTGCCCAGTGGGATCGTGGTGTCCTGCCAGAACGAGAAATCGCAGATTCAGAACCGGGCGGCGGCGATGCGGGTGCTGCAGTCCCGGTTGCTGGAACGCAAGCGTCAGGAGCGGCAGGCGCAGCTGGACGCGCTCAAGGGCGAGGGCAGCTCGTGGGGTAATCAGATGCGCTCCTACGTGCTGCACCCTTACCAGATGGTCAAGGACCTGCGAACCGAGCACGAGGTGGGCAACCCCGCCGCGGTGCTCGACGGGGACATCGACGGCTTCCTCGAGTCCGGTATCCGGTGGCGCCGCCAGCAGCAAACCGCCGGTGCCGCTTAGCGCTCAGTCGAACTCCGGGGCCGACCCGCCGCCGGTTGCCGCAGATTATCTGGGTTCGATGAGTAGACTCGCCACTCGTGATCCGGCTCGAGCACGTCAGCAAGTCCTACAAGACTGCCACTAGACCCGCGCTCGACAACGTCTCGGTCGAGGTGGACAAGGGCGAGTTCGTGTTCCTTATCGGACCGTCCGGGTCGGGTAAGTCGACCTTCCTACGCCTGTTGTTGCGGGAGGAGGTAGCCAGCAAGGGCGACGTCTATGTGGCGAACTGGAACCTCAGTAAGCTTTCTCAGCGCCGTATCCCGCAGCTGCGCCAGCGGGTCGGCTGCGTGTTCCAGGATTTCCGGCTACTGACCAACAAGACCGTCTCCGAGAACGTCGCGTTTGCCCTCGAGGTGATCGGCAAGCCCCGGCACAGCATCCGCAAGGTGGTGCCGGAGGTGCTTGAGCTGGTCGGCTTGGAGGGCAAGGCGGACCGGATGCCACATGAGCTGTCCGGCGGGGAACAGCAGCGGGTCGCGATCGCCAGAGCCTTCGTGAACCGACCGCTGCTGCTGCTGGCCGACGAGCCCACCGGAAATCTGGATCCGGAGATCAGCCAGGACATCATGCTGTTGCTGGAGCGGATCAACCGAACCGGCACCACGGTACTGATGGCCACCCATGACCATTCGATCGTCGACTCGATGCGCCGCCGCGTCGTGGAGCTGCAGCTCGGGCAACTGGTCCGAGATGACAGCCGTGGTGTGTACGGCGTCGGCCACTGAAGTGCCAGTCACTGAGGTGCCAGTCACTGAGGTGTCCGACTCGCTGGGGGTGTCCGATCACTGAGATGAGGAATATCCACTTCTGATGCGTGCCAGCTTCGTGTTCAGCGAGGTCGCCACCGGCCTGCGCCGCAACGTCACCATGACCATGGCGATGATTCTGACCACCGCGATCTCCCTTGGCCTGCTGGGCGGAGGCCTGCTCGTGGTCCGCACTATCGACCAGATGCAGCGTGACTACTACCAACGGGTAGAGACCGTCGTGTACCTCAGCGCCGATATCAGTGCGAATGATCCTGGCTGCACCTCTAGCACGTGCGCTGCGCTGCGTGGAGAACTGGAGGCCGCCTCGGGCGTGCAGTCGGTGCTGTTCGAGAACCGGCAAGCCGCCTATGCGCGTTTCCAGCGGATCTTCGAGGGCCAGCCGGAGCTGCTGCAACTGGCTAGACCCGAGGCGTTACCGGCGTCGCTGCGGGTGCAGCTGTCCGATCCGCAACGCTTTCCGTCCATTGCCAAGTCATTCAATGGGCGCCCTGGCGTGGACCGTGTCACTGACCAGGGCGAATACCTCCGGCAGCTGTTCCGAGCGCTCAACGGCCTGCGCAATGCCACCTTCGTGATCGCGTTGATTCAGGCCCTCGCCGCGCTGCTGCTGATCTCCAATACCATCCAGGTGTCGGCGTTCACCCGGCGCGCTGAGGTTGGTGTGATGCGCCTGACCGGCGCCACCCGCTGGTATACCCAGCTTCCTTTCCTCCTCGAAGCCGTGGTCGCCGGCGTGATCGGTGGTCTACTGGCGATCGCGGGTCTGGTGATCGCCAAGGTGGCCTTTATCGACCGGGTGCTGGCTGGAGTATTCGAGGCCGCGATCGTGCCGCGGTTGGGCTACGCGGATATCTTCGCAGTTGCACCGATTCTGATGCTCGTGGGCGCGGTGGTCGCTGCACTGACCGGTTACGTGACGTTGCGCCTTTACGTGCGGGCTTAACGACGCCCGAAGACAACCAAGCAGGAGGCATGAGCAAGGAGCGCGGCCGCAAAGTGATCGTGTCGAACCGACGGGCCCGGCACGACTACGCGATCATGGACGTCTACGAGGCGGGCATCGTGCTCACCGGCACTGAGGTCAAGTCACTGCGGGCGGGCCGCGCTTCGCTGGCCGACGCCTACGCCAACGTTGAGGACGGCGAGGTGTGGCTTCGCAACGTGCACATTCCGGAATATGACCAAGGTAGCTGGACCAACCACGAGCCTCGGCGGACCCGCAAGTTGTTACTGCATCGCAAGGAGATCCTCCGGCTGATCGGTAAGACCAGGGAGGGCGGGCTGGCGCTGGTGCCGCTGTCGATGTACTTCTCCGATGGCAAGGTGAAGGTGGAGGTCGCGCTGGCCCGCGGTAAGCGGTCCTATGACAAGCGGGCTGATCTGGCCAAGCGGGATGCCGACCGCGAGGTGCAGCGTGCCCTGGGACGGCGGGCCAAAGGCATGGATTGAACCGGTACCCCTCCTCGGCGTGTCCGCCCCTGATGCTGGCGTGTCCGGTCCTAGTGCCCGGTGTGTCAGTGAACGGTGACGTCGCTCCCGTTCGGTTGGGTCGGCTCGGGCCGTGACTGCACTGCTGCTGTCGGCGCTGGCCGCGGCTGGCTTCGGGATCAGCGACTTCGTCGGGGGCCTGGCCTCCCGCCGCGTCCACGCGTTGCGGGTTGTCGTCGTCAGCTATCCGTTGTCGTTGGTCATGATAGTGCCGCTGGTGCTTGCTGTCGGCGGGTCGGCGGACCAGGTGGCGCTGCTGATCGGTGCGCTGTCCGGGGTGTTGGTCGGAGTGGCGATTCTGTGGTTCTACCTCGCTTTGGCTGAGGGCCCGATGAGCGTCGTCTCGCCCTTGACCGCGTTGCTAGTGGCCGGCCTGCCGCTGGCGACCGGGATCGCGCTGGGGGAGCGACCCGGACCGTTAGCGCTGGCCGGTGCCGGGTTGGCGGTGGTGGCTGTGGTCCTGGTCAGCCGGGAGGAGCGAGCCGCTGTCGACCACACGCCGGCAGTCCGCTTCACCGCCAGGGTCGGCTGGCTGACGGTGGGATCCGGAGCAACCTTCGGCGGGTACTTCATTCTGCTCGATCAGGTGCCCGCGGGCTCGGGCCTGTGGCCGCTTGCGATGTCCCGGATGGCGGCGACCGCGGTGGTGGTGGTCGCCGCCGGTGTCACGCGGCGACGCCCCGCCGCTGGTGTACCAGCCCGACTGGCGATGGCCGCAGCGATGCTTGACGTCATAGGCAACGTGGCATTCGTGTTCGCCCTGCAGGCCGGGCTGCTGTCATTGGTCAGTGTGGTCGCGGCGTTGTACCCGGCGTGGACGGTGCTGCTGGCTCGTCTGGTCCTCGGTGAGCGCACCGGCCGGACGCAACAAGCGGGCCTGGCACTGGCCGCGGTGGCAGTCGGTCTGATCGCAAGCGCTGCCTGACCTGGCGTGAGCTGACCCGCGGGATGATTGCCGGTCAGCCAGGCGTTACCATGAGCAGGTTGTCCAGCCCAACACGGGGGTGAACGGTTTCGACTCTGGACGTTGAGTCAGTGGGAAGCGTGCCGGTGCAGGCGAGAGACCACCGTAAGCGTCATCGCAACCGAATAAGCGCCGACTCCAGTCAGCGCGAGTTCGCCCTCGCTGCCTAAGCGAGGAGCGACTCTGTCGGACCGGGGGCGTCCCCGCCCCGGACCCCGGCATCAGCTAGGGGACTCACCGCCAGATCCGGCCGCGGGGTCTGGCGGGACACCTACAGCGGCTGGGATCGTCACACCGGCTGGTCCGCGTGACCGGTGGATCCGAGCAGAGGCGTAGCGGACTGCGCACGGAGAAGCCCTGATGATGCGACGGAGGACCCGGGTTCGATTCCCGGCACCTCCACCATGGCGGCCTTACTCGCACTCTGACCTGCAAAGGCGGAAGCGAGGAGGCCGCCAAGGTGTGAGCGCGGCCACTGGACTGAGAGGGCTCCCCGTGGCGCGCATCGACTACTACGACGACCCACAGACCAGCCGAGCATATCGTCTCGGGCTCGGCGGTCTGCTCGGCGAGCGCCATTCCAACCAGGTATGGGTACTGGACTCGGGAAGCTAGCTTAGCGAGGGCCGTCAGGTGGCTTTCGAATAGAACTTCCCCGATTGCCTCGGCCAGACCAGCCCGTGCCCTCCACGGGGTAGACGTGCAAATCGACAGCCGCGCCGGCATCGGCGAGGGCCTGCGTCCACACCAGGGCGTTGAGCAGGCCCGGCGGATCCTGCGCGGTGGCCCACACGAACGTCGGGCACGCGCCCGTCGAGGTTGCGGGCCGGGACAGCTCGCCCTTCAGGGGCAGGAGGTCACCGAGGAGCGCGGCGACCGGGTTCGTCGGGCACGGTGCCGGCCAGCAGCAGGCCGGCACCGTTGCCCCGGCGCTGGAACCGATGACGCCGACCCGTCCGGGCTCGACGGCCAGGCCGTGCGCACCGCGCGGATGTGCGCTCCAGCCCGGCTCGCGCGTCCTGTAGTGGAGCCGGGAACTGGGAGGGCAGCAGGCGGTAGCGCAGCACGAACGCGTGCACGCCGATGCCGGCTCAACCAGTGGGCGTACCCCTTGCCCTCGTGCTCGGTGTGGACCCGGAAGCCACCCCCGGCAGCACGAGCATTACGGGTCTGGCCCGGAGCGGCGGGATGGGTGGAGATGCCGAGGACAGGATCAACAGAAGGAGCGGAGATCGCTGCGACCATCCTTCACGCTTCGGCGCCTCCATGCATGACGCAGACCGCCATCGGCACGCGACGCTGGTTGAGATCCTAGTCGGCACAGCCCGCGGCTGACCACCGTGCCGACTGACACCAATGCTCCGCTCGTGGATGCTAGATCCCTTCTGTACGGCAAACTTCGGGGATTCGGGGCGGGCGGGGTGGCGGCGGCTGTCGCTATGCCCTCGAGCACTCGCGCGCCCGGGAGGAGACGGCCGAGGTGTCGGAGATTCTGTCCCGGGACAGACACGGCGTGCTCTTCCAAGTCCGCAGCGCCACCACACGTGAGACGACCGTCTGAGCGTGTGGACCACGTCTGATAGATCAAGCCCACAGTGAAAGATCTCCGTAGGCTAGGAGTGGGGCGTCATCAGCGACTGTTGACATAGTGCGCCCATGCCTGAAGACCATTTCGATGAGCGAGTGGCGCAGTGGTACGACACCTCCGAGGACGAGATGTTCGACCCCACGATCGTGGAGCCTGCTGTGAGCTTCCTTGCGACCCTGGCGGGGCGCGGTGCCGCTCTCGAGCTGGGCATCGGCACCGGTCGGGTCGCTTTGCCGCTAAGCCAGCGCGGCGTACTGGTACACGGCATCGATCTGTCGCCGGCGATGATCGTGAGACTGCTAGCTAAGGCGGGTGCCGAGCGGATCAGCATTACGCAGGGCGATTTCGCTCAAACAACGATTTCTCGGAAGTTCACGCTTGCCTACCTCGTTTTCAACACGATCATGAATCTGACTACGCAGGACGAGCAAGTCTGCTGCTTCCGCAACGTTTCCGAGCATCTCGAACCGGGTGGCTACTTCGTCATTGAGGTCGGTGTTCCGGATCTGCAGCGGCTTCCGCCTGGCGAGATCATCCGGCCATTCACGGTGAAACCCGAGAGGCTCGGATTCGACGAGTACGACGTCGCAAGCCAGCGGCTCGTCTCCCATCACTACCGGATCGTGGACGGCCAACTCGAAGCCAAGTCCATCCCGTTTCGTTACGTATGGCCGTCTGAGCTTGATTTAACGGCGCGACTTGCCGGGATGACGTTGCGCGAGCGATGGAGCGGCTGGCTGCGCGAGCCCTTCACCAGCGACAGCCCACGGCACGTCTCTGTCTGGGAGAAGCCGGCTTCAATGCCCGGTCGATCGAGTGACCTGCCTGGGCGTTCCTGACGAGTCATGATCGTTTATTAATCGGCTACGCGCGGATGTCCACCGATGCACACGACCTCACCGCGCAATGCTCTCCAGCAGCTGGGCGTTGGCTCGGCACGAATTTACGTTGACCATGGGCTGACTGGCACCAATCGGTAGCGGCTTGGGCTGCGGGAGGCATGGCGGCCTGCCGCGCCGGCGACACGCTCGTGGTGCCCAAGCTTGACCGGCTCGCTAAACCTCGGCGGCTCGGTACACGATCCGGCCGACCCGGTTGGCCGGTTGCTTTTTAACGTGCTGGCCATGGTCGCCGAGTTCGAGGCCGACCTGATCCGTCTGCGGACGCAGGAGAGCATGAAGGTCGGCATCTGTCAAGCAACAGATCCGGAAGGTCCGGAAGGAATGGGGGCATCATGGTCGTTTCCGGGCGGGTCACCTGGTGACCTTGTTCGCGCACGTGATGCAGGTCCTTGCCGCTGGGCGGGCGGTAAGCCGGTCTGTGGAGATCGGACCTCCGCAGCGCTCGCACACCCGGTACTCACCGGTCACTACCCGCTGGGCGGCTCGGTCGAGGTCCTCGAGCTCGACGCGTGCGTGTCTCAGCATGGCCTGTACCTGGGCCCGTTCGAACGCGACCGTGGCACCCTCCGGATCGTGCTCGTCGTCGTTGGTGGTCAGGGCTGACGCTTCGATGATGTTTTCCCATTGGCGCCTCAACGAGTCGATCAGCCGCACCGTAAGAGCACGTTCCTCGCCGATCAACTCTTTTGCGGCCCGCCGCTGCGCTGGTGAGAGCCCGGAAGGCGCGGTGGGATCGTCCACGACAAGCCCAACTACACGCGCGAGCTATCCATTCCGATAGTCACTCGTTCTGACCGAATCTGGTCTAGGCGCCGCAGCTGCGCTCACGAGCCCGATCAGCGGCAAACGACCGCTCGGGCGTTCCCGTTGTCAAGTCTTGGACAAGTACTCTCGATCGCCGCGGCGCCGCCGGGTGCTCCGCCGCCGCTGTGGGCGGCCATGCGCATCCGGTCGAGGTCTGACCGATGGTCATCGCCACCTGCCACGTCCGTCGCCGAACGCCTCAAGGCAGGTGCGGTAGAACTCGGGGTGATCGGTGAAGATCGAACCCAGCGAGATGAACAGCACCGGGAGCTCTGGGTGGGGCGGCGACCACGGCTCTCGCTGTTCCCGGTCATCGAGCATCGGGCCCAGGAACCGAAAGCGGGCGTCGAAGCTCCCGCCCGCGGGCTGGAACTCGCGTCGGAGCAACACCAGGTTCAGCGCTTCGGTCACGTCCATGGTGGCGGCAAAGTCGAGCCCGGCGGTGAGCTACTCGTCGACCTGCGAGTAGGTGTCGTTGGCGACCAGGTTCGGCACCGTGCGCACGGCCGGGATGCCACAATTCTCGGCCACCACCCGGGCCGGCCAGTTCGTCGCGTCGTAGCAAACTCCGTCGGGCCGGTCGGCGACGCAGTGCTCGTGCAGCACTGGGCCGCCCAGCGCGGCGAAGAAGTGCCGCAACCACAAGGCCACCACCTCGGGTCCGACCCACGCCGGCGGGGCGAATGGCTCCAGCGGCGGCAGCGTGACCCAGGACGCCCCCACATCGGAGACCGCGTCGGCGTGTGACCGCGTGCGCGTAGGCGTTACGCCATGCCCTAGCAGCCCTGCATCGCGCGCTGCTACTCCTGCTCGCGCGAATGCGGAGCAGGCGGAACCGACGCGGCTGTCTGCGTGCGACTGCTCGGGTGGACCGGGATCATGTCGTAGCCGCGGAGCACACGGGTGTGACGCCGGTGCGGTCGGCCAGCGAGCGAGAGAGCAGGGAACCGCCGGAACAGTGCCTGCAGCCCGATCTCGCCTTCCAGCCGGGCCAATGCGGCGCCGATGCAGTAATGGATACCGCTGGAGAAGGCCAGGTTCTCGCCCGCATCGGGCCGTTGGACGTCGAACCGGTTCGGGTCGGTGAACACCGCAGGATCGCGGTTCGCGCCTCCGAGCAGCAAGATGATCAATGAACCGGCATGCAAACGACGCCCGGCCACCTCGGTGTCGTGCAACGCGACTCGGCCGGTGCGCTGCACGGGTGACTCGTAGCGCAGGATCTCTTCCACCGCACCGGCCCATCGCTTCGGTTGGGCCCGCAGCACCTCCAGCTGGTCGGGGTGGCGCAGCAGCAGGACGGCGCCGTTTCCCAGCAGGTTGACCGTGGTCTCGAAACCGGCGGCGAGCAGCAGCATCGCAATGCTGCTCAGCTCGTCGAGGGTCAGCTGATCGCCTTCGTCGTGTGCGGTCACCAGGGCGCTGAGGACGTCGTCGCGAGGAGCGCGGCGGATCTCGGCGAAGTGGTTGAGCATCCAGCGGTGCAGCGCGGCCAGGTCGTGCTCGGAGCGGCGGAAGTCGCGGTAGCTCAAGCCGACTTCCAGTGACAGCGCCGCGCCGGCCCCCCATTCGAGGAACTGGCGACGCATCGCGACCGGTGCCCCGAGTATCTCGGCGATCACGGTGGCCGGCAGCAGGCTGGCGTAGCGCTCCACCAGGTCCACGGTCGCCTCTCCGGCGTCCGGATGGGTCTTCGGAGCCGACCGGACGATCTCGTCGAGCAGCTCCTCGGCAATGTCCTCGACGCGGGAGCGCAGCGCGGCGACTGCCCGTGCGCTGAATGCCCTGGTTACCAGCTTGCGATAGCGGGTGTGATCGGGCGGGTCCACCGCCAGCATGGACGGTGGCTCGATCGGCCCCAGGACCGGGCGGCCGCCGAGCTTCATGGCCAGCCGCAGCACTCCGGGTAACTGGTCCAGCCGCATCTGGCCGAAGTCTGGGCTGCGTAGCACGGCCAGGCAGACGTCGTGATGCGCGGAGAGCAGCGCGAGCCCGCTACGGACGATCCGGTCCTGCGCGCGCACCTGGTCGTAGTAGGGGAAGGGGTCATCGCGGACCGCGGGATCGACCATCAGCCGTGAACCCAGATCACCAGCGCGCATCTGCTGGTGCACGGTCCGCCTGATCAGGCCGTGCCGAACCGCCCACCGGATCCTGCAACGTAGCGCCATCGAAACCTCCACCGCCGACCTTCGCAAGCGACGATACTACGGAGTTAGACAAACGTATGTATATAATATAGGCGACGCTGCCGGTTAATGGTTCAGATGTTTGCGCGATCCGGACGCCGGGGGGTCGTTCCATCAGCGAGTGAGCCCAGCGCTCGGACAATAACGCCTTACCGGAGCCAGTACCGGTGGCCGCTCAGCCCGCGTACGACCAGTTTGCGGTTCCATCCTGCACCGAGCCGTCGCGGTAGGCACCGGTGATCGGGTCCGGCCACCGGCCGCCCGGGAAGGCGCTGGCGTCGACCGCCTCACCGTGCAGCGTGACCATTTGCTGTGCCTGCGCTGCGAGCACCGCGGTCAGGGTGGTCACCGCGGCGATGATGAGGCCGGTGTTCACCCCGGCTTCTTCGACGGCCAGCGCTACTCCCGCCCAGGAGAACGCGACCGAACCGAGGGCGATGATGACGCCGACCATGGCGATGATGAACTTGACCAGGATGATGCCAAGCGCCAAGTAGAACGCCAGGCCCGCAGCGGCGCAGATGCCCAGCGCCACCGCCGTCTTGTCGGCGATGGTGCCAATGCGGGTCGCCGCGCCTCCCTGTAATGGAAATATCGTGGAATACGCGTCGGCCGCTGCGCCCTTCCAGTGCTTGCCTGCGGGCAGGGCCGCCGGGTTGAGCTGACCGCTCACGCCGCTGGCCAGCCCTCGAATGTCCTGCCAGTCGAAGGCGTACTTGAAGAAATAGACCGGCGCGGCCACGCCCTTGAGCAGCTCTACGATCTTGTCCCAGACCGCTTTAGCCAGGCTGACGGCCTTCTCGGCCAGCCAGAGAACCGCGTCCGCGACGAATTCCGGTACGTACCAATGATCCACCGCTGATTCGGCGGTCGGAAGAATCTGATTGATCTTTCCGGAAAGGTCGGATATGCCGGAGTCGATCTTATCGACCGCGGCTTGGAACTGCGCCTCGCTGAAAGCCATGCTGTCTCCTTCGAATCAGTACAGGTTCTTCAAGAGGTGCAGGTTTGCCGCGTCTTCTTCGTCGTAGGTGTCGGCGACCTGATGCAGGGTGTCGGCGACATCGGCCATACTTTTCTGCCCTTCCCCGGAGCGCGCGGTGACCTGGTCGGCCACGGATGCATAGGCATCAAAAATGATCTGGAAGATGCCGGCCTCGATCCGATCGAGCCGTAGGCCATTGGCCTGGCTGACGATCTTGCCCAGCTCGCTGCTCTGCTGGTCCCAGATCCCCGCCTCCGTTCGGAGCGCGTCTGTGGCGACCTTGACCTGAGCTTTGCTGGGTGGAGCCATCGGCTTGACTCCCTTCAGGAATCGACGACGTGACGTGGATCGCGCAGGAGCGCGAGCGCCTCAGTAAAAAGACGGTCCAAACTCTGGGACGGCGTGAGCCGGCCGGTGCTGTTCTCGAGATCAGCGCGGGCGGCGGTGAGTGCCTCGCCGAGAGCATTCATCAGGCTGGCAGCGGTCTGTGTGGACACCCACTCCGGATCGGCGGTGCAGGACACCAGTCCGGCTGCGGACAGAGTGAGAACGAGCTTGTCCGAACGGCTTGACCCGGCCCCCCTGGCCACCTGAGGCGGTGCTGCGGCAATGTGCCCGACCTGGTCGAATGCCTTGATCATATCCTCGGCGATCTGATCGACCGGGCGCGGTGTCACGTCTTCCACGAAATGACCAAAGGCGGATATCTCTGCTTGTCCGGACGCCGAAGGCTGTTTGTCGAGATCAACACGCAGTCGATCGGCCTGAGCCTGCCAGCCTTGCTGCTCCAGTGTTCTCGTCCAGATGGCCAGCCTTTCCCCGATGGCGGCTTGGAATGCTTCGAGAACAGCGCCACCGAAGTTTTCGGCGGG
>DASQVB010000395.1:0-3668 GCA_035640975.1 Pseudonocardiaceae bacterium | reverse complement strand
CCGATGGGCCCAGATGTCCCCGGCGTCGAACTCCTGGGTCGCTTGGAGCACCGTCACGCCCCACGAGGGCAGGCCTCGCAGGATGGCCCAGTCGAGCGACGACGGCCCCCGGTCGCCTCGGATCCCTGGATGGACGATCAGGCATGGACGTGTGTGCCAGATCTCTTCCGGAATCGCCCGCTTGAGGTAGGGAGCGACGACCAGCTCCGGGCTGAACGCCTCGACCGCCGTGCGCATCTGGTCGCCGTCGGCGACCACGCTGCAACCGACGTCATAACCCAGGTCGTCGAGCTCGACGAAGATGCGCTGGGTCAAGCTGTTGAAGGCAGTGGCAAGAAGCAGGATACGCACGGAACGGCTCCTCCGGGTCCATCACGGTGCCACTGATGCCGGCGCTGGACGGCTCACCTGCGTCGTGGGCCTGCATAAGGAAGGTGACCAATCCGGCCAGCAGCGGTTCGGCGAGGACCAGCCGTGCAAGCTGCTCCGGAAGCACGGTGGTGCGCTGTTAGTCCGCCTCACCAAGTCGACCACAACTCACGAGGCCGAAGCGAAGCGGATCTTGAAGCGCTTCCGAGCGCACAACAACCAGAGCCACGCGTCAACAAGGAGTACTCATACACGTCACGTTGACCTACCTTGCCGAGGAGCCGTTTCTCGTCGTCGATCAGCTCATGCCGCAGGTCGTGGCCAACCACGCACGTGATGTGAGCTTCCGGCCGTGGCTTGCCGGGACACTCAGCGGTGAGGAAGGCCCGGCGGGCCGCCGCCCGCTCCTCCAGCGGCCCCAAGCGAGCACTTCGTCCTGAATAGTCAGAAGTGTCTATGGAGCTCGTCATCTTCCGCTGTTTGCCCGTTTCGATCACGCTCGATCGGGTGTTGCTCGTCGCGGCGACGGATGACACGCCCGAGTACGACGCCCAGAACCGTCGCCAAGGCGAACCAAGTTACGACTGCGCTCAGTGCCAGTGCGATCCCGGTGCCCAGGCTCATAGCACTCCTCTGCGGAGAGGGAGCTGGTAGGGGCCTCGACACCCTCTCTGTGTCACACCGTCTGCGTCGAACCGATCAGCCACATGGTTCGCGCGATCAGGGGATGCACTTGTGGAGTGCACATCGACGTTCTGACGATGTGCACCTGGACCCTAACGCGGGGCACGATTTTGAACCAGGCGAGCTGTGGCCAAGCCCGCTGTTCTGGCTACTCGCATACCTCTTTCCACTAGGCGGGCAGTTTGGCGTTGACGTACGGCCAAGCATAAAGCTTGTCCGACCGCATGTCCACACAAATAGCACGACGCTGAGGTCTTTGGTCGCCTTCTCACCTAGATGGCCTAGATGGACGCCGTGGGCGAATGCGCATCTGCTTCTACAGCTGCACATGCAACGGCACGGCACTGAATCGCCGACTTGTATGAGCGGCACGGGATGCGCGGATAGATGATCTAACGTCCCGCCGGGGCACCGATCGGCTTGACTGATGAATCGCCTGCCGCCCTTCGGGCTGGCTCTACCAGGGTTTGTCATGTCGGTCGGGTCCCGGACCACGGTTTGACTCAACAGAGGTGTGCCCGTCGGTGCTGAAAGTTGACCTGTCGACCGCGGTCCCGCTCCCGCTGCCGCTGCCGCATCTGACCGGAGGTTGCCATGGTCATCATCGAGTTCGACCCACACAAGCGGACCCACACCGCGAGCGCGCTGGACCCGGGCACGCACCGAGTGCTGGCCACGCTGCAGATCGCCGCCACGCTGGCCCGCTACAGGCAGCTGCTGCGATGGGCGCAGGGTTCGAGTCGCGGCGCTGGGCGGTGGAAACGCCCGCGGTCTGGGCCGGCACCTGGCGCAGTGGCTGACCGCCCGTGGAGAACACGTCGACGTGCCGTCCACTGCCACCGCCGCGTTCGCGAGCTCTCGCGCGGTGGCCGCAAGA
Source organism: Pseudonocardiaceae bacterium (assembly GCA_035640975.1). Taxonomy (GTDB): domain Bacteria; phylum Actinomycetota; class Actinomycetes; order Mycobacteriales; family Pseudonocardiaceae. The sequence continues at coordinate 1,738 of DASQVB010000395.1, read as the reverse complement.
ACGACGTCATCGACGCGGGCCGTAGCAGCAAGCGTCGCCGCTCTGGCCCGGAGACGCCCGACTGGTCGCCGCTGAGAACCTCTCGACCGCGCTGGGGCTACTCGACGAGCGGCGCGCCAACCTCGTCGCTCACCGCACCCGGCTGGTCAACCAGCTGCACGCGCTACTGCGTGACCTCGTGCCCGGCGGCGCCGATACCGACCTGACCGCTGTTCACGCCTGTTCGAAAGCGTTCCCGTAAGGTGCACCAAAGGATTATGGTTTTAATTTCTAACTACGTCCGGACCTCGAACTCTTCGGGTGAAGCGTGGGCGCGGAAGCAGTCCCATGTCATGGGCAGCGTCCCAGTCGCCCCGGGAGGAATGTCCCAACCTGTAGAGCACGGTGGTCTCTACTGCGTCGGCTCGCCACCAGTTTAGGCGCCAGGGACTCGCTCATAGATGATCTTGCCAGGGAAAACCGAGAACGCCGAGACCTGCCACGGGCCCTTGTCAGACGCTGAGTACCCAGCAGCGGCCAGCTCCCGGCAGCGCTCTCCCCGCGGTGGTGCTCACTGAGGATCAGTGGACGCAGGTGGGATCGGTAGGCGGGCCAGGCGGCACAGGGCGCGGAGGCCTTCGGGGGTGCCGGGCCAGTGCCGGGTGAGCGCGTCTGGGCCGGCACGGCGTACCACGGAGCGCAGCACCACGGTGACGACGATGGCGTCGTCGGCGTAGCCCAGCACCGGAATGAAGTCCGGTACGAGGTCGATCGGCAGGGCCAGATATCCGAGCAGCAGCACCAGCCTGATCCGGACCCCGCGCGGCAGGGTGGCGTCGCTGGCCAGCCGGCGTAGCAGTCGGATCAGGTCCGGCAGCAGCCGCACCGCGGTGCGGAGGCCGGTGTCGTCGGGGCGGTTGCCCCACAGCACGATCAGCAGGACCAACCAGAGCAGCACCAGCCCGCCGAGCATCCCGAGCAGCACTTCCCACCACGCGTTCGCGATCACCCTCTACTCCAGGTGGTGAAGGCTCGGACGAGTGCCAGCCCGCAGGAGGTGGCGCCCAATCCGGCCAGAACGCTGGCGGCGGCGTTGGCGGCCGCGTAGAACCGGGCCCTAGCCCTGAACCAGGCGGAGGGTTTCGTAGCCGAAGGTGGAGTAGGTCGTCAGCGCCCCGCAGAACCTGACCCCGACCGCGACCATCATCGGCTCTGTCGCCGGTAGGCCGGCGAGCAGGCCGAGTAGGCGGCTTGCCGACCCGCGCGGGAAAGCAGGCGGAAGACCGCGCCGGTCACGGTGGAGCCGGTCCACACCGCCGCCACCGCAGCGACCAGGGTGCCGGCCAGGTAGACCAAGTGCCAGCCGGGCGGCCCCGGCATCGACCGCTTGCTGGGCGTCGATGACGTAGGTGGAGAAGGTGGTGTACGCGCCCAGCACCCCGACCCCGAGGAACGGGCGGACCAGCCGCCGCGAGCCCGTGACGCCCAGCGCGCCGAGCATCCCACCGAGCGAGATCGCCACGAGCACCGGGAGCGCGGGCCGGGCGAACTCGCGGCGGTGCGCCGGCTGCATCGCGGCCGGTATGGCGGGGCATGTGTCCTCCTACCAGGGCAAGGCTGATTCGCTGATAAGGGACATCGGCAGCGTCGTGCCGCGGTTCACCCTGGATGGGGTCCGGCGGGCTCCACCGCCGCGTATCGCTCGATGCGGTCCCCAGGGTAAGCGATCACTGCATCGGGAGGTGCCCAGTAGCCATCG
>DASQVB010000394.1:0-2606 GCA_035640975.1 Pseudonocardiaceae bacterium | reverse complement strand
CCGCCCGCCGAAGCACCCGCTGCCCCAGCCGGTGGCGGCATGACCGATATGACGCGACACGTGACATCTGAAGGAGAACATGTTCGCTGGCGAACGCACGTTCAACAGCCAGTACCTGCCACACAGCCAGTACGACCTCAGCAAGAGAGCCGCAGAACGCTGGTCGCTCCTGCAAGCGGTGGCCGAACTCCGCCGGCAACGCCGGCGTCAGCGCAGAACTCGGCGACAGGCTCGGCAACCCGCCGCCGTGGTTCCCACCATCCGAGCTGCCACCGGACGGCGAACCAGCATCACAGAGCTGGCCCTTCACCGCAGGCCAGCAGCTGAGGCGGCAGCCACGGCGGGCCGGCACGGCCACCAGCACAACCCTCACAAGTTCATCAGCACACACGACCCAAACGGAAAGGAAGTTGTCATGGACAAGATCAAGAACTCCACCAACGGCGGCTCGACCACGGAGGAGAAGTACGACGGATTCACCGACGAGGAACGCATGGCGATGAAGGAACGCGGCACGGAGCTGAAGGCCGCTGCCCGCCGCGGCCGACTAGGCAGGAAAGCAGACGAGGAAGGCAACGTGCTCGCCAAGATCGCCAAGATGGCGGAGCACGATCGAGTCCTGGCCGAGCGGCTGCATGCCGTGATCACAGCCACCGCTCCGAGCCTCACGCCGAGGCTGTGGTACGGGATGCCGGCCTACGCCAAGGACGGCAAGATCGTCTGCTTCTTCCAGCCGGCAGCGAAGTTCAAGGCCCGGTACGCAACGGTCGGTTTCAACGACTCCGCGACCCTGGACGACGGCACCATGTGGCCGACCGCCTTTGCCGTGACGGAGCTGACCGCCGCCGACGAGGCACGAATTGGCCAGCTGGTGAAGAAGGCAGTCAGCTCCAAGGTCGGTGACGCACCAGGCACCGCCCACCGCGTCGCACCTGAACCGATGGTGGGTGACTGACGTTCGCCGTACTGATCTAATCCATGGAAAGAAGTGTCATCCGTGCCCGACTCGCGTTGTGTCCCTGCAGTAGAAGTGGTTGGCCTCAGCCAGTGGTTTGGCTCCTTGATCGCTGTCGACCGGCTCAGCCTGACCATCCCGTCCGGGATGTTCTACGGCATAGTCGGCCCGAACGGCGCTGGTAAGACGACTGCCTTGATGGCGGTGTGCGGGCTGCGAGAGCCAACGTCGGGGACGATCAGGATCGCCGGTCACGATCTGCGCACCGACCGGGAGGCCGCCCTCGCTCAGCTCGGCGTGATGATGGACGGGTTGTCCCTGCCCGAGCGGCTCACTGCCACCGAGGTGCTGCGTTACAGCGCTGGTCTGCGTGGCCTGGACGACGGCTGGCGGGCACGGGCGAGCGATTTGCTGGAGATCTTGGGGCTGGACGCAGTTCCACGCACGCTGATCGTGGAGTACTCCACGGGCATGCGTAAGAAGATCAATCTGGCTTTGGCTCTGCTGCACCGGCCCCGGGTGCTGGTGTTGGACGAGCCGTTCGAAGCCATCGACCCGGTGTCCGCCCACTCCATTGAGCAGGTGCTCAGGCAGTACGTCGACGGCGGCGGCACGGTGGTCATGTCGAGCCACATCATGGACTTCGTCGAGCGCAACTGCCGTCGGGTGGCGGTGGTGGCCGGCGGCCGACTCCTCGTCGAGGGGCCGGTCGAGGACGTGGCGGCGGGGTCCACGTTGAACGAGCGATTCGTCGAGCTGGTGGGCGCGGATCCGGTACGCCCGCTGCAGTGGCTGTCATGACGCGGTCGTTGTTCGCGCTCAAGCTGCGCCTTCTCCGTAACGGCCCGCACAACGAGCGCGGGTTCAGCCTGGTCAGCGGGCTGGTCCTGGCCGCGCTGGTGATCGCCGCCGCTTCGGCGTCGGCGCGGGGTGTGATGCACGAGGGCTGGATCGCGGTGGCGATCACCGTGTGGGGCGGCATGTGGCTGTTCGGGCCGCTGGCCCAGCCCCGGCACGATCCCTCGGTCATTTCGCGTGAGTGGCTGCGCGGTTACCCGATCCGGTCCTGGCGGCTGGCCACGGCCCTGTCGTGGACAGAACTACTCGGCGTCGGCCCTGTGATCACCGTGGTGTGTCTGTCGTCCTTGCTCGTGCTGGCCGCGCCGGGCGGACCGGCGGCGACGGTGATCACCGCAGCGGCGGTGCTGGGGCAGCTGTACTTCCTGGTGTGGATCGGCAAGACGGTGGCGGCCCTGGCGGCCTGGCTGCTGCAGACCCGGGTCGGGATGACACTGGCTGGCATTCAGACCGCGATCATGCTCGCGGTGTCGTTCGCCGGATGGGTGCCGGTCGCGTCCTGGCTGCTCCCGCGGCTCGGTGACGGGGAAACCGCACTGGTCGCCCCGTCGCTCGGGCAGTTGTCGGCGCCGGTGGTCGACGTACTCACTGCCCTCCCCACCGGCTGGGGGTACCGGGCCGCGGTCGCCGCGAGGGACGGCCTCGGGGCGGGTGCCGTCACGCTGCCGCTGGCTGGCCTACTGGGCGCCGGCGCCCTGCTGCAACTGACTTGGATCGCGCTGACCGCCCGCACGCTGCGCAGACCACCACGACGGGCGACTCCGCGGCGGCCCACCGCACCCCGATGGGGCAG
>DASQVB010000393.1:0-11084 GCA_035640975.1 Pseudonocardiaceae bacterium | reverse complement strand
TTGGTGGGAGTGGCTTGTGCAGTTGGATTGGTCATGATCCCCTACTCCACGAGCGACCTCCGGTCGCTCACTAGTTCCGGATGTCGCCTTTCCGCGGCGAGCTCATCAAGCGTGAGCTCCCACAGCGTGTGGTAGATCGTGGTCTGCGCCTCCTGAATCCGATGTACGGAATCAGAAGGAACCACGAACAGGTGGTCGATGCTGCCCAGTTCGGCCATCGCCCCACCGTCGTAACCCGCCAGACCGACGGTGAGCAGGCCACGCCTGCTCGCCTCGTCGAAGGCGCGCACGAGATTGGCGGAGTTGCCCGACGTGGACAGCCCAACGACGACGTCACCGCGCCGCCCAAATGCTGCGATCTGACGGGCGAAGACAACGTCGAATGAGACGTCGTTCGACAGCGCCGTCAGTACTGCAATGTCCCCGGCGAGCGCGAAGGCGGGCAATGCCCGCCGTCCCGGACCCGGGTACAGGAACAGGCTCGCCAGGTCAGCTGCGTCCGTGCAGCTTCCCCCGTTGCCGATGGCGAACAGTCGCCCGCCGGTGACGAACGACGCCGCCATTGCCGAGGCACACGCCGCCAGCCGCTCGCTATCGCGGCTGAGGACTTCGCGCCGTAGCGCCACGATCTGGTGCACCTTGTCCACCGTCGAACGGCGCAGTTCGGTCAAGACCGCCTCGAGGTCCGGAGTCTCGGGGTTGTCCGCGCCGGGGTGGTCAGGTTGCGAGTACAGGAACGGATACAGGGATGCGAGATCCCCGGACCGCGAGTGGGGCCCAGAAGGAGTTGGCCCAGAAGGAGTTGGCCCAGAAGGAGTTGCTGACTGGGACACTGGTCCGGCGTGGCCGTTGCCGTGAGTACCGGGGCTCATTCCGAGACTCCTTCGGCAACTCCTTGTGGCCGCCCGAGGACCGCGATGGCTTCCTTGGCATGAACGAGGATCTCGTCTCCAATCCCCGCTGACACCAACGCAACGCTCACTTCCTCCATACCGGATCCGGTGTCTACCACAGCCAGATCGTCGGCGAGCAACTCGACGATGCGGACGGCAACAGCCTCATCCGAGCAGGTGATGCAGACGTCGCCGTGACATTCCGGGATGGTCATGCGACCGCCCCCCGTTCCAGCAAGCTCGGATGCTGGAAGAACACATGCACCAGCTCCCACAGCACGTGGTAGCTCGTGACGTGCACTTCCTTGATCACTTGTGGATCGGTGGACTGCGCTACCACGATGTGGTCGGCAGCCTCCAGCGATGCGATTCGGCCGCCGTCGCCGCCGGTGAGCGCGATCGAGAGCATGCCCAGGTCCCGGGCGGCGGCCAGGCCGCGCACGACGTTGCCGCAGTTGCCATCAGGAGAGATCCCCAGCGCGATGTCCTCCGCGGTGGCCAGCTGACGCAGCTGGTGAGCGAAGATCTCGTCGAAGCCCTCCAGGCCGGCAATGCCAGTCACCGTCGCGACGTCGGCAGTCAGTGAGATTGCCGGCAACGCACGCTTGCCCATGATAACGGGATGGACGAACTCGACTGCGACGTGCTGCGCGTCGGTGCTGGCGGCGCCGTTACCGAAGACCACCAAAGTGCCGCCACGGTGGAAACGAACAGCCATGGCGTGACATGCAGCGGCTATCGCGGCGGCATCATCAGCAAGTTGATAAAGAGGTAGTACCCGCCGCTCGAACAATTCCGCGGCGGTGGCGCTTCCGGCTGGTGGCCCGGACACGCCGCACACCTCCCCGACTCTGGGCTGGTCGTGCCTGATAACTGCTGGTCGTGCGTGTAACTCAGGTCACGATAAGGGGTGCGGTGATGATGGGCAAGTGCACCGCTCCAGACGGGTTACCCGGAATTCACCGGCAAGCCCGCTGGGTGTCATGAGACGGTGAAGCGAGGCTGCCGGCCATCGCGATCAAGTCGTCGGTGTGCCGGTAGGTTGCGCGCATCGGGAGCGAAGTAGCGGCGTCGTGCGTTGAACCTGTGGGAGCGCACGCCGTGCCTCCTCAACCGAGCCGAGGGAGCGTCAGCACATGTCGATCCTGCTGATCCTGCTGCTGGCCGCCATCATCGAGTTGACGGTGCTGATCGCAGTAGGGAATGCGATCGGGGTGCTGGCCACCATCGGGCTGCTGATCCTCGCGTCGCTGGTCGGGGCCGCACTGTTGCGTCACGAAGGATCCCGCACCCTGGTCGCGTTCCGGGAGGCGCTACGCACTCGTAGGCCCCCGCACCGGGAACTGATCGACGGGATGTTGATCGCCGCGGCCGGGGTGTTCATCGTGCTGCCAGGTTTCGTCTCCGACGCCCTGGGCCTGCTGCTGCTCCTACCGCCCACCCGTGCGCTGATCCGCCGGCGGATGCTGCGCTCGGCAGTACGTCACGCTGGGATAAACCACCCCGGGACAAATCACACCGCGGCGCGCTTCGCACCGGGCGCTGTCGTGGAGGGCGAGGTGGTCGACGGACCGCCGACGGCCCCCCGCCCTGGCCACGAGTTGCGCTAAGAATGCGGCCGCTTCAGCTGACCAGAGTCGCCCCCTGCGCGTACTCGAACTCGCCGTCCTGGGCACCGGCCACGAAGGCGGCCCACTCGCCAGGGGTGAAATGCAGGGTCGTCCCGCCAGCGGTCGACCGGACCCTGGTGCCGTTGAGGTGAATGACGGTAACCGCGCCGTTGGCGCTGGGTAACCCGCGCACCGACTCAGCCAGGAAGGCTGCCCACTGGGTCGGGCTGAAATCGATGATCGGCCCGGCGCCCCGGGCCTTGCTATCACGCATCCGCACGCCGGCCGCGGTGAAGTCGACCTCGACGCAGTTACCCCCGTTACTGCTGCGGGTCGACGTCCGCCATCCGGCGCGCCACCCTCCGTTACTCATACCATCCTCCCGGCTTAACTCAACGCGGTGAGCCGCGCGGCGATGGCCTGGGCAGACTCACCTTTTGACAACGCCACGGAGCATAAAGACTCCGCCGTCCGAGTATACGCTGCGACTTGATCTTGATCTTGTACATAGATCGCCCCGTCGGAATACTCGATGTACCCGACAGATTGGGCCTGCTCGAAGTGCAGCACGGTGAAGGCGCCTTCCAGCCCGTCGTGATGACCGACCGCGGTGGGCAGGACCAGGATCTCCACATTGTCCCGCTCGGACAGCTCCACGAGGTGTTCGAGCTGGTTGCGCATGGTTGCATCGCCGCCGATCGGGCGATCCAGGACCGACTCCTCGATGATTGAGGTGAACCGCAGGGGACCGGTGTCGCTGAAGAGCTGGCGCTGCCGCTCCATCCGGAGGCTGACCAGCCTCTCCACCTGGTCTGGACGGACCCGCGCACTCCCGGCGGTGGCGCCGATCGAATACTCCTGAGTTTGAACCAGGGCGTGCAGGACCAGTGGCGAGTAGGCGATTTCGTATGCGGCGAGACCCTCCAACCCGACATAGGTCCTCAGCCAGTCCGGGATCACGTCATTCCACGGTGCCAGCCAGGTCCGCTGGTCGGCCCGTCCGGCCAGCGATGAGAGCCGTTCGACATCCCACGACGGTGCACCGTAGAAGGCGAGCAGCCCAGCGATCTGCTCCGGCTGCGGGAAGTAGAGGCCCTTTTCAAAGTGGCCGATGAGGCCAGGGGAGCACCCCAGCGCCTTCGCCGCGGCCGCCAGCGTCTGCCCGGCCCGCTTGCGGTAGTTGTGTAGTTCGACGCCGATCAACCAGCGCAACGCCGACGGGTCACCCCGATCCGCCATCGGCTCTACTCCCTCCTGCGATGGGACCAGCTTATTCGGCACGCTGGTAACGCAGCGTTAGCGATTCACTACTCTCCGGATTTGACACTAGCTAGGGCTCTAGTTACTGTTCCAGCCATGCGGCTCATTGCGAGTCGCATCTCGGTCGGGTGGCCGAACCTAGTCCCGCTTCCGACACGGCGGCGACAAGGGTGCCTCCCGCCCGGCCGGTGAGTGGTGGGGCCGGGCCGACACCCCCGACGTCGGTCCGGCCTCCCCACGGTAAGGGGAGATCCACCACAGCAAGGGGAGGGGCGTCGCTGCGGATGCCCCTCTCACGAAAGCCCCCATTTCACAAGTCACCGTTGCAAGAGTCACGATCGCAGAAGTCACGGCCACGGCACGCATCGGAACCGCCGTTGGGCCTCAGCGAGGTCACCTGGCAGCGCATTGGCGCCGACCCACGCGCGGCGCGCCTGGTCCGACCGGTCTGGTCCCGGCTCGCCGAGTTGGAACTCACCGGGCACGACCCCGGGGCGCTGGCCGCGCTGCGCTACACGTTGGTCCTGCACCAACCCACCCGTCGCGGAACCTGTCGAGCCTGCCGATGGCGGGGACGGCCAATGCGATGGTGGCGACGACGCTGGCCGTGTGCCACCTGGATTCAGATCCGCGCCGAGCTGCTCGGTGATGGTAGAGCTAAGCCATGAAAACCACTCTGCTGCTTGATGGGCGCCTCCCGTCAGTCGCCGGAGCCACTGCGCTGGCCATCGCCGCCGGAACGGTGGCCTGGGCCGGGGACGACAGCACTGGCCGGGCTTGCTTCAGTGATGCCGACGAGGTGTTGGAACTGCACGGCGCGCTGGTGACCCCCGCCTTCGTAGACGCCCATGTGCACGCCACCTCGGCCGGCCTGCTCGCCAGCGGGCTGGATCTCACCGGCTGCGCCACCCTCGAGCAGTGCCTCGACCTCATCGCCCAACAAGCCCGCCCGGGCACCGTGTTGTGGGGACAAGGCTGGGATGAGACGTCATGGCCGGAGCGTCGTCCACCCACCCGCACCGAACTGGATCGAGCGTCCAGCGGCGGCTCGGTGTACTTGTCCAGGGTCGACGGGCACTCTGCCGTGGTGTCCTCGGGCCTCCTGGACCGATCCACCGGGGCGATCGGCGCGCCGGGTTGGACAGCCGATGAGCCGCTGACCCGTGAGGCACACCACCATGCCCGCCGGGCCGCCCGAGAGTCGATCACACCCGGTCAACGGCGTGCGGCCCAGCAGGCGTTCCTGGTCGCGGCGGCCGCCCGTGGGGTCGCCGTCGTGCACGAGTGCGCGGGCCCGGACATCTCCGGGATCGACGACCTCACCGACCTGTTGGCTGCCGATCACGGCGTGGAGGTGGTCGGGTACTGGGGCCAGGCCGTCACCACCCCGGAGCAGGCCCGCGAGCTACTCGCGACCACCGGAGCGCACGGGTTGGCCGGGGACCTGTTCTGTGATGGGGCGATCGGCTCACGGACTGCCGCACTGCGCGCTCCCTACACCGACGCACCCGGTACCTGTGGTGCCTGCTACCTCGACGCCGACCAGATTGCCGCGCATGTGGTGGCCTGCACCCAAGCCGGTACCCAGGCCGGCTTTCACGTCATCGGAGATGCGGCGACCGACGCGGTAGTCGCCGGCTTCGCCGCTGCGGAGACCACCGTCGGTGCGACCGCGCTGCGGCAGTGCACGCACCGGCTTGAGCACCTGGAGATGGTGGATCCCGAGCAGGCCTGGCAGCTGGCGCGCTGGGGAGTCGCGGCCAGCGTGCAGCCCGGCTTCGACGCCGCCTGGGGCGGCCCCGAGGGAATGTACGCGCTGCGGTTGGGCGTCGCCCGAGCTGCCGCGATGAACCCTTACGCGTCGCTGGCGACAGCCAATGTGGTGCTCGCGTTGGGTTCCGACGCACCGGTGACTCCCGTCGATCCGTGGGCAACGGTGCGGGCCGCGGTGCAACACCGCAGCCCCGGCTCGGGGATCAGCCCGATTGAGGCGCTCGCGGCGCACACCTACGGTGGCTACCGGGCGGCGGCCACCGCGGAACCATTGGCCGGCACACTCGTCCCCGGTGCACCGGCTTCCTACGCGATCTGGGACGGCGCAGAGAGTCTGTGGTCTGATCCCGCATCGTCGGCGCCTCCCTCCTGCCTACGGACTGTGCACCGCGGTCGGGTTCTCTTCGAGCGCGACGGTGACAGCAGCCACAGCACCAGAACGTAGGCTGATCGGCGTGGCCGCACCGACGGTGGACGACCGTCCCCTCCAGCAGCCACGCCACGCCGGTAGGCATGGCGGGACACTGCTGCGTGCAGGCACCGCCGCTGGTGCCGGGCTGCTGCTTTACGCCGGTGCCCCGCCGCGTGAGCTGTGGTGGCTTGCCCCGGTGGCGTTGGCGTTGCTGTGGGTTGTGCTGTGCGGACAGGCCAGTGGTCGTCTGGGACTGGGCCGGGGTTTCGGTTACGGGCTCGCCTTCGGGCTCGGTTTCTTCGTGCCGCTGCTGTCGTGGGTCGGACAGCTCGTGGGCCCGCTGCCGTGGCTGGCGCTGGCCACCGTTGAGGCGCTGGCGCTGGCGCTGGCCAGCGCCGGCATCGCAACGGTGTCCCGGTTGCCGGCAGCACCGCTGTGGGCCACCGGCGTGTGGGTGGCAGCTGAGGCGCTGATCGCCCGGGTGCCTTTCGACGGCTTCCCCTGGGGGCGGGTGGCGTTCGGGCAGCCGGCCGGGGTGTTCCTGCCGGTGGCAGCGATCGGCGGAGCCCCGCTGCTCACCGCCGCCGTGGTGCTGACCGGGTTCGGCGCCGGGGAGCTGGCCCGCCGGCTTGCTTCGAGACACGTCCAGCGAACCTTCGGCTCCGTAACCAGCTCTACCGCTCCCGAACTCAACAGCAGAGCTGCCCGACGCCCCTTCGACAGCTCTGCTGTTGAGTTCGGGGGAGTGAGAGCGCTTGCGGTACCCGCGCTGCTCGCCGCGGCGCCAGTGATCGTCAGCTTGGCAGCTGCTCCGCTGGCACAGACGACCGCGCCGGACGGCGACGCCGTAGTCGCGGTGATCCAGGGCAACGTGCCCCGCGCCGGGCTGGACTTCAACGCCCAACGCCGCGCCGTGCTGGACAATCACGCCGCGCGCACCGAGCAACTCGCCATCGATATCACGGCTCGTCGGTACCCGCAGCCAGCCTTGGTGATCTGGCCGGAGAACTCCTCCGACATCGACCCGCTGCGCAACCCGGACGCCCGAGCGGTGATCGACCGGGCGGCCCGGTCGATCGGTGTTCCGATCCTGGTGGGCGCAGTTCTGCGCACCGACGACGGGCACGCCACGAACACCGCCATCGTCTGGAATGCCAGCACGGGGCCAGGTACCGGACGGGGGCAGCGGCACGACAAGCGCCGGTTACAGCCCTTCGGGGAGTACATCCCCTACCGGGACTTCTTCCGGCTGTTCAGCCCATATGTCGACCTCGCAGGCAACTTCGTGTCAGGCAACGGTGATGGGGCGGTGAACCTCGGGCCGGTCAGGGTCGGGGTTGCCACCTGTTCCGAGGTGATCTTCGACGATCTGGTGCGCCAGAGCGTGCACTCCGGAGCCCAATTGCTCGCGGTTCCCACCAACAACGCCACCTTCGGTTTAACCGAAATGACCTACCAGCAGCAGGCGATCTCCCGGGTGCGTGCGGTGGAGCATGGCCGGGCGGTCCTAGTGGCGGCCACCAGCGGGGTCAGCGCGGTGATCGCTGCGGACGGTACCGTCGAGCAACACACCGATCTGTTCACACCGGATGCGTTGGTGGCCCGGGTCCCGCTGCACTCCGGCACTACGCTGGCCACTCGATTGGGGCCCGTGCCGGAGTGGTCGCTGGCGGTGCTGGGCGTGCTGGGGATAGCCGCAGCTCTGGTGATGCAGCGCAAGCCAACGCGGGGGACCGGCAGCGACGCGCGCCGGTAAGGGAGGACGTGGATGACGGATCAGCGGGGTGGACACGTCGAAGAGGTCGGTCGGACGGTCGTCGTGATCCCGACCTACGACGAACGGGCCACCCTGCCGACGGTTCTGCGCCGGTTGACCCAAGCGGTACCTGAAGCACACGTTCTCGTCGTAGACGACGACAGCCCGGACGGCACCGGCGCTCTGGCGGACGAGCTCGCCGCTGCCGACGGCCGGATACACGTCCTGCACCGTGCCGCGAAGACCGGTCTCGGCGCGGCCTACGTCGCTGGCTTCCGCTGGGCGCTGCAGCGCAGCTACCACGTCGTGGTGGAGATGGATGCCGACGGCTCGCACGCCCCGGAAGATCTGCCTCGGCTGTTGCATGCGCTGGCTGATGATTTCCCGGGGACGGGCGCCGACGTTGTACTGGGCTCGCGGTATGTGCCCGGTGGGCGAGTGGTGAATTGGCCCCAATACCGTGAATGGCTGTCACGCGGCGGTAACTACTACTCGCGGGTGGCGTTAGGGGTCGGAATCCATGACGTCACCGGCGGGTTCCGGGCCTACCGTCGGCGAGTACTGGAATGCCTCGACCTCGCTACGGTGGCCTCCCAGGGATACTGCTTTCAGGTCGACCTGGCATGGCGCGCGGTCCGTGCCGGTTTCACGGTGGTGGAGGTTCCGATCACCTTCACCGAGCGGGAGCAGGGCAAGTCGAAGATGAACGGCACGATCGTCCGCGAAGCGCTGTGGCGCGTGACAGTCTGGGGTGCGCAGCGCTGCCTAGAGCGGCTGCGTCGCCGGCCCGACCTGGCTGACAGTCCTTCGCGAGCCAATCAGTCCTGATACCACCAACCGTTGTCCAGGGCGTCAAGCCGAGCGGGAGCGACGACCACGCACTTCGGTCAGGCGCTCGTCGAGCAGCTCCTCGAGTTCGGGAATGCTCCGGCGCTCCAACAACATGTCCCAGTGCGTACGCGGCGGCTTGCTCTTTTTCGGCTCCAGTTCTACCCCGTCGGACAGCATGGACTCGTTGCCGTGCAACCGACACTCCCAGGTCGCGGGAAGTTCGGCATCGTCGGCGAACGGAACTTCGAAGTTGTGGCCCTTCGGGCAGGCATAGTGCACCGACCGGCGAGGAGCAAGATCGTGATCCCGGTCCGTCTCGTAACTCACTGTTCCGAGTCGGCTACCACGCAAGACGCGGTCGGCCATAACATGTCCCTTCTCCCTGTAGGGGACCCCCGTCCCCTAGGTCGAGCTCACCGAGTGCAACGCCGCGAAGGCTCCTGACGTTCCCAAGCCCCCTGGAGACCTGCGTGACGAATGTCCTTCACGCTCAGATCGCCCACAACGAGTGAATCGCACGCGTGATCTAACCTGTTACCTCGTTACAGGGTGTACTGCACCACCCGTCAGAGCAGCCCCGCTACCCCAAGGCGGCGATGCGGTACCCGCTCTACACGACTGAGGGCACGCTGTTGCCCGCGGCGTGGATGGCTCGGCGCACTGGCACCAGAGAGAGCACCACAAAGCCGATGATGAAGAACGCCACCAGGGATGCGATGGCAGGGCGAAATGAGCCGGTGGCCTGCCCGATGGCAGCGAACAGTAGCGGGCCTAGCGAGGAGGTGGCGCGCGTGCCGATCTCGGAGACCGAGAAGTACTCCGCTTCCTTGCCCGCCGGTATCAGCTGACTGAACAGCGACCGGGACAGTGCGTTGGTGCCACCCAGCAGCAATCCGATGCCCACGGCCACGACGTAAAATTGCACTTCATCGCCGGTTCGAACGAAGTAGGCCGCGGCGACCACGGCGATCCATAGCGTCAGGCTGCCCATGATCGTGCGCTTGGCACCGAATCGGCGGGCCACCCAGCCGTGTAGCAACGCACCGAAAAACGCCACGAACTGCACCATCAGGATCGTGCTGATCAGTGTGCTGCTCGCCAGCCCTAACTCCAGATCACCGTATTGGCCTGCCACGCTGGCCACCGTGCTGATGCCGTCGGCGTAGATCAGGTACGCAGCCAGGAAAGCCAGCGTCAGGGGGTATCTCCGGGCGCTGCGCAGCGTGCCCGACAGCTGGCGAAAGCCCGCCGTGAGCACCGCCATACCCCGCTCGGTGCCCTGTGGTGGCCGGTAACTGCGCATCCGCGACAGCGGGATGAGGGTGAAGCCGGCCCACCACAGCCCCGCAGTGACGAAGCAGACCCGTACCGCCGCTGACTCCGACAGTCCTAGCGCATCGCGGCCAACGTAGATCATCAGATGCAGGGCCAGGACGATGCCTCCGCCCAGAAAGCCGAAGGCCCAGCCGCGGGAGGACAACCCGTCGCGCTCGTCGGCGGTCGCGATGTCCGGGAGCACCGAGTAGTAAATGACCACGGACGCGTAGTAGCCGGTGGTTGCCACCATGAACAGCACGGCACCGAGCCGCCAGTTGGTCCCAGTCACCAACGCGAGCAGCGCAGTCGCGCCGGCCCCGGTGAACGCGAAGGATCCGAGCATCCACCGTTTGTTCTGGGTCCGGTCGGCGATAGCGCCGGTCAGCGGCAACACCAGAACCTGCAGGGCGGTGGAGGCTGCCAGCAGATAGCCGAACAGAGAACCGGCCGGGAATTCCAGCCCGAACAGCGAGATGTCGCAGCCGGCCAGCGCGTTACGAGTCGGGCAGGCTTGCCCGGAGGCCCGCGCGTCGTTCACTGCCACCGTGGTGAGGTACAGGGAGAAGAACACGGTGATGACCGAGGTGACGAACACCGAGTTCGCCCAGTCATACCAGCACCAGGCACGCTGGTCACGGCGACGCCCGGCCTCGTCGGACGGGACTCTCATAGCCGTCGAGTCATTCACCTGCGCCGCCTCTCGCGGGTCCACCGGGCCACACCCGCCGGGCCCGCAATACGTCGCGCAGTACATCCGGCCGATCGGTGACCAGACCGTCAACGCCGAGATCGAGCAGGGTCGCCATCTCCTCGGCCCGGTCCACCGTCCACGCGTGCACCTCCAGGCCATGGTGGTGCGCATAGCGCACCACCATGCGATCCACCACGGGGATCCCATACCGGCGCACCGGTAGCTGCGCCAGCCCACCGCGGATTGGCGACCCGCACGGCAACGGCAGCACCGAGCACAACCGCAACGCGACCACCGATGCGGTCCCCATCGAGGTCAGCAACTGCGATCCGGCTGCGGCGCGCAACCGCTGTAACCGGGATTCAGAGAATGACGCGAGGCACACCCGGTGCCACTGGTCCGTGGACTGAAGCAGCTCCAGCACCGGGGTGACTGCCGTGTCTGCCTTGACGTCGACGTTGAGCAGGACCTGCGGGAGCTCTTCGAGCAGATCAGCCAACCGGCAGACCAGCTCGCGGCCACCGACCCGCGCGGTACGTAC
>DASQVB010000392.1:0-2410 GCA_035640975.1 Pseudonocardiaceae bacterium | reverse complement strand
GCGGTCTCAACCTCAGCGGTCTCAACCTCCCCGGTCTCCGCGGTCTCCACGTCCTGAACTCGGGCCTCCGCAGCGTCCGCCTGCACGGTCTCTACCTCCGCGGTTTCCACCTCCACAGATTCGGTTTCCGCCTCTGTGGTCTCCCCGTCCGTGGTCTCCGCCTCCGCGGCCTCCAGCTCCGCGATCTGCGCCTCCGCGGCCTCCACCTCGGCGATCTGCGCCTCCGCGATCTTCACCTTGGGGGCCGGGTGCAGCACAATCCCGGTGACGATTTCCGCATTCAGCGATTCGGTGTCCGGGTCAGTCCCAGAGCATCCCGTGCCGACGTTGTTGAGCAGAGCGGCCACCTGGTCGATCAGGCCGTCAACCTCGCGCCGCGCAGCCCCGCAGTGCTCGAGCAGCGTGGAACGCGCGACTTCCACGTTGCGGCTGTGACGGCCTTCAGCTGCACGCGCGGCGCGCACGCAATACAAGGCGTCGGCGAACTCGCCGCGGGCCTCGTGCACGTGGGACAGGCCCTCGAGGCATTCGGCGAGAACTGCGTCCATTCCATGGCGCTGGGCTCCCTCAACCGCATCGGCAAGCAAGGTCAGCGCCGGTTCGTGACGACCTTCGGCGAGGTGCACCCGGGTGGCCAGCGCCAGCCGCAGCCTGCCGACCGCGCCGGCCGCCGCGGCGCGCACCGGACGGCGCAGCAGTGGCCGCACCTCGTGCATCGCGGCGTCGCCTTCGTCCCGATCGAGCATGGCCAGCACGATCTCCAGCATTAGCCGCGCCCTGACCTCGCCGCTATCGTGCTCGGGATCGGCCAAACCGGCCAGCAGCTCCCGGCCCGCCCTAGCATGCGCCTCGGCCTCTGCAGCCGCACCACATCGACGGTGGCGCGCCGCGTCGGCAGCCCGGGCGGTGGCTCGCAACAGCAGTGCTGTGTCGCGGTCGAGGGCGGAGTCCTCCCGGTAGAGCTCGTCGGCCTCGTCGAGCGCCGGCGTGAACAGGTCTCCCCGGCCGAGCGCATCCGACGCCTCGGCTGCGGCGACAAGTGCAGTGCCTCTCAACACCGGGGCAACATCGTCGCCTGCGGCCAGCACCGCGTGTACCGCCCGGAGAGCGGTGGCGGGTTCGGCGAGCGCCGCCGCACAGTGCGCCAACTCCACCTGCAGCTCATGACGCAGCCCCGCAGGGGTTCCGTCATCCCAGACCGCCGGGAACAGCCGATGAGCCGCTTCCCCGTGCCGACCAAGGCGGTTGAGAGCAAAAACCGCGAGGTAATCCGCCCGCAGGACGGCCATCTGGTCATCCTGCGCGGCGGCCACCGCCCGGTCGGCCAGCAGCAGGGCCAGCTCGGGTGCTCGCCAGCGTAAAAGCATCGCCGATTCAACCAGCGATGCGGCCTCACCGTTGCTGGCCGGCATGCCGGTCCGGACACCGTCGCGCGCCGTACTCCTCACCTCCCACCCCCATCGCCGTTCCCGATCATCGGCTGCCCCATGCCCGGTCAATCCCGGGTCAGTCTGCGGTAGGTCACCCGGTGCGGTCGCGCCGCCTCCGCACCAAGTCGTTCGACCTTGTGCTGCTCGTAGGCCTCGAAGTTGCCCTCAAACCAGAACCAAGAGGCGGGGTTCTCCTCCGTTCCCTCCCAGCTAAGAAGGTGGGTCACCACCCGGTCCAGAAACCATCGGTCGTGGGAAATCACCACTGCACAGCCGGGGAACTGTTCCAGTGCGTTCTCCAGCGAGCTCAGCGTCTCGACGTCGAGGTCGTTGGTGGGTTCGTCGAGCAGAATCAGGTTGCCACCCTGTTTGAGGGTGAGCGCCAGGTTGAGCCGGTTGCGTTCGCCGCCGGAGAGTACCCCAGCGGGTTTTTGCTGATCAGGCCCCTTAAAGCCGAAGGCGCTGACGTAGGCCCTTGACGGCATCTCGGTATTGCCAACCTGGATGTAGTCAAGTCCATCGGAGACCACCTCGAAGACCGTCTTGCTCGGATCGATGCCCGCACGTTCCTGGTCGACGTAGGACAGCTTTACCGTCTCGCCCACCTGGACCGTGCCGGAGTCGGGCTCCTCCAAGCCCACGATGGTCTTGAACAGCGTGGTCTTGCCGACTCCGTTAGGACCGATCACCCCCACGATGCCGTTGCGGGGCAGCGTGAAGGACAAATCCTTGATCAGCAGGCGACCGTCGAAGCCCTTGTCCAGGTGCGACACCTCCACCACCACGTTGCCCAGTCTCGGTCCCGCTGGGATCTGGATCTCCTCGAAGTCAAGCTTGCGGCTGCGCTCGGCTTCGACTGCCATCTCCTCATAACGCTGCAGGCGGGCTCTAGATTTGGCCTGCCGGGCTTTTGCGCCCGATCGCACCCACGCGAGCTCGTCGCGCAGCCGCTTCTGCAGCTTCTGGTCCTTCCTGCCCTG
>DASQVB010000391.1:0-8521 GCA_035640975.1 Pseudonocardiaceae bacterium | reverse complement strand
GACGCTGTTCTGGGCGACGCTGCGCGCGGAAAGCTGGCGGGCCGGTAGCACCCGGGTGGACTGCCGGCTCGGTGCCTTCCTGCCGGACCGTTCTGGCTTCGCCCCGGTCACCGGCAGTGTCAAAGGCGACGTCAAGGTGGGCAAGGAACCTGCCCCAGCCGCCCCGAGGAACCCGGGACCGGCTCCCGTGGTGGCGCCTCCCGCGGAACCGACCGGCGCTGCGGGCCCCCCGCCGCCCTGATGGGCACCTGGTGCAGCGCCGAGCGGTTCGAAGAACTTGTCGCTGAGGCTCTGGACCTCATCCCGCCCAAGCTCGTCGAGGCGATGGACAACGTGGTGGTGCTGGTAGAGCCCAGGAACCCGGACATTCCCGGATTGCTCGGGCTCTACGAAGGGGTCGCACTCACCATGCGGGACTCCTACTACGGCGGCGTACTACCCGACCGGATCACCATCTACCGTGACGCCCTGCTCGACATCTGCAGCGACGAACAGGAGTTGGTGGACGAGGTGGCGGTGACCGTGGTTCACGAGGTCGCGCATCATTTCGGGATTTCCGAGCACCGGCTGCACGAACTCGGTTGGGGTTAGTCGCAACCGATAACGTCTGCGGCATGCTCGACGGTCCTGGCTCGACGGGGACCACCGCAGCGGTGGATAACAGCCGCCGCAGCGATGACACGGTCATCGCCCAGGACGAGGAGCGGCCCGCCCGCCAGCTCACCGGTCCGGTCGCGGCCGGGATCACCGCGGTCAGCGCGCTCATTGCGGCATTCGTGCTCTACCAGGTGTTCTGGCCGCTGGACCAGGGCAACCAATTCGCGCTCATCCTGTTTTTGGCCGCGACGCTGCCGCTGGTGTTCCTGTGCTACCGCTCGGGTATTCACCTCGGTCGACGCGAGAGTATGGGGCGGGACAATCCCACCGTCGCCGACTACGCGCTCGCGGCGTTGGCAGTAGCGGTCTGCCTCTATCCAGTGGTTCCGGTGCCGCTCGGGACCGGCGGTGGTGGCTTCGACGCGTTTCTCGATCGCCAAGGCATCCTGACCGTACCGGACGTGCTGGCCGGTGGGGTGTTGCTGCTGTTGGTGTTGGAGACGTGCCGCCGGACGACCGGTTGGGTACTGCCCGCTGTCTGCCTGCTTTTTCTGGCCTACTCCTACTACGGCGGGCTGGTACCGCAGAACTGGTCGATCGCACATCAGGGACTCAACTTCGACGAGATCGTCAACGCGCTGTACAACGACGCGTCGGGCTTCTACGGGGTGCCGCTGGACGTGGCAGCGAGCTACATCGTGCTGTTCGCGATTTACGCCGCGCTGCTGGACCTCTCCGGCGCGGGCCGGTTTTTCATCGAGCTGTCGCTAGCGGCGTTCAGCCGCTCCCGCACCGCACCGGGCCGCACGGTCGCACTGTCTGGCTTCCTACTGGGCACGGTGTCCGGCTCGGGCGCGGCGACCACGGTCAGCCTCGGGTCGGTGACCTGGCCAATCCTGCGCCGCGCCGGCTACCCCGCCGAGTACGCCGGCGGGATGCTGGCCGCGGCGGGCATCGGCGCGATCCTCTCGCCGCCCACGCTCGGCGCCGCCGCGTTCATCATCGCCGAGTACCTGCAGGTGTCCTACCTGCAGGTACTGCTGTGGGCGATCATCCCGACGCTGCTGTACTACCTGGGCATCCTGCTCGCCGTCGAGATGGACGCTCGGCGCCTGGGCGCCACCGCGGTCGACGTGGCGACCGGGTCACCCTGGCGGCTACTTGGTCGCTTCGGCTACCACTTCGTCTCGCTGGGCGTGATCGTGCTGTTCCTCGCGCTGGACATCCCGCCGTTCACCGCTGTGGTCTATGCGTGCGGGGTGCAGCTGGTGCTGTCGTTCCTGGACCGTCGCCACGCGCTCACGCCGCGCCGGCTCTATGCGGCGCTGGCCACCGGGGTGCGCAGCGTGCTGCCAGTGATCGCAGTGTGCGCCGCGGCCGGGATCATCACGTCCACCATCGCCAAGACCGGTCTCGGGTTGCAGCTGTCCTCGATCCTGGTCAGCGCTGCCCGGGCCATCACGGACAATCCGACCGGCACGCTGATCGCCACCGCGGTGCTCGCCGCGGTGGCCGTCGCCCTGCTCGGGCTCGCGGTGCCGGTGACCGCGTCGTTCATCATCGCCTGGGTGATCATCGGTCCGGCGCTGATGAACCTGGGAGTGGCGCCACCCGAGGCGGCGATGTTCCTGTTCTATTTCGCCGTGCTCTCCGAGGTCACTCCGCCCACTGCGCTGGCCGCCGTGGCGGCCTCAGCGATCACTGGTGGCCGGGTGATGGCCACCATGGGACAGGCGGCCAAGTACGCGCTGCCCGCCTTTCTGGTGCCGTTCGCCTTCGTGCTCACCGGCAACGGCGCTGCGCTGCTGACGCTCGGCTCACCATGGACGATCCTGTGGACGGCTGTGACGTCGGCGCTGGCGGTGACCGCGCTGGCGGTGGCCACCGGCGGCTGGCTGGTCCGCCGGTCCGGGTGGCCCGAGCGTGCCCTGTGCCTGCTGGCCGCGCTGTTGCTGCTCTACTTGGAGCCGGCCGCGATCGCCGCCGGCGTTGGACTGCTGGTTGCTGCGGTCGCGGTTCACTTGCTGACATCGCGTGGAGGTAATGGATGACGCTGCACCGGTCTGCGTGGGCGTTGCTCGTCGCCACCCTGACCGTCATCAGCCTGGTGGCCTGCGGTGGCCGCCAGCAGACCGCCACCGCGGGCGACGGAACCGGCTGCGAGATCACCGAACAGCGCCGGATCGCCATCGCCACCGGCAACACCGGTGGCGTCTACTACGTGCTTGGCGGTGGCTTCGCCGAAGCGGTGAGCGCTGCCACCGGCGGCAACCTCAAGGCCACTGCCGCCGAGACCGGAGCCTCGGTGCAGAACATCCAGCAGCTGGTCGCGGGCAACTACCAGGTGGCGTTCTCACTGGCCGATACCGCCACCGATGCGGTGAACGGGACCGGGGCCTTCGCGGGCAGCCCGCAACCGATCACCGCACTCGCCCGGCTCTACCCCAACTTCAGCCAGGTCGTGGTCCGCGCCGACGCCGGCATCACCACCCTGGCTGATCTGCGTGGCAAGCGGGTCTCGACCGGGTCACCGAAGTCCGGCACCGAAGTGATCGCCAACCGGATGCTGCAGGCGGCCGGCCTGAGCCCGGAGACCGACTTGGCTGCCCAGCGGCTCGACATCGGCACCAGTGTGGACGGGATGAAGGACGGCACGATCGACGCCATGTTCTTCTCCGGTGGGCTGCCGACCCCCAACATCACCGACTTGTTCACCAGCCTCGGTGACCAGGTGCGGTTGCTGGACACCTCTGCCGTGCTGGACGTATTGCGCGGGATCAACCCGGTATACGACGTCGCCACGATCCCGGCGTCGACCTACCCGGGCGCGACCGACACCCCGACCATCGTGGTGCCCAACCTGCTGGTTGTCCCGGAGAGCCTGGACGGCGCCACCGCGTGCGTGCTGACCAAGACGCTCTTCGAGCGCAAGGCCGGCCTCGTCGCGATCAACCCGGCCGCCGAGGACATCACTCTGCAGCAGGCCCGCAACACCGGCCCGGTTCCCCTGCATCCCGGCGCCACACAGGCCCTCAACACCCTCGGCGCCCCTTAATCTCCAGCGCGCCTAACCCCCCGCGTGTCCGTCTCTGGTGCACGCGGTGTACGTCATCTATGCACAGTGCCTGGGCGCCGAGCATATGACGTCAGATCAGATCGATGCCGTCCCAGCGCAGGCAACGCCAACCGTCGCCGTCGACCTCCAGCAACACGGTCGCGGCGTTGGGCAGGTAACGCGGTTCGGCGAACGCTCCCTCGACGTTGTTCGCCAGCGCCACGATGGCCAGTCGAGTCGCGGCGCCGTGGCTGACCAGCACTGCGGTGCCGCCAGAGTGGTTCGCGCGGATCGTCGCGACGTCGGTGAGGTACCGGTCCAGCACCTGGCTGCCCGACTCACCACCAGGCGCCGCCGCGTGCAGGTCACCGCAGTGCCAGGCGCGGTACACCTCGTGCAGCGTGCGATGGTCCTCCGGTTGCTGCCGTCCTTCCAGATCCCCGATAGCCACCTCGTGTACGCCACCAAGGACCTGTGCAGTCAGACCGTGTCGTGCCGCGATTGGCTTCGCGGTCTGCTGAGCGCGCAATGCTTGGCTGGCATATACCGCGACCACGGGTTCGACGGCCAGCCGATCGGCCAGCTCGACGGCTTGCCGGTGGCCTTCCTCGGTCAGCGGGTGTCCCGGCAGGCGGGTGTCCAAAATGCCTTCCGCGTTGGCCGTGGTCTGCCCGTGCCGGGCCAGCACCAGACGCAATGCCGCCATCACTTTCCCTCGGTGGTCACGCACTGTGCCCAGCACGCACCGCGGTAAGCCACTCCCGGGCGGTGGTGAACCCGGCCGGGTCCGGCCCGTGGCGGGGTGCACCGGTTCGAGGGTAGGAGCCCAGGAACCGAACCCAGGTGCACCGTCGGTGCAGCTCGGCCAGCGCGTCTCCGACCGCGGCCTCGGCTATGTGGCCTTCACAATCCAAAAAGAACCGGTACTGCCCCAGCTTGCACTTCATCGGCCGGGACTCGATCCGGGTGAGGTTGATTCCCCGCAGGGCGAACTCAGCGAGCACCTCGAGCAGTGCACCGGGCCGGTCGACGGCCACCGCGACCAGGGAGGTGCGGTCCACACCAGTGGGTGGCGGCACCGCGCCTGGCCGGCATACCAGCAGGAAGCGGGTCTGGGCGTCGTCCTGGTCGTGCACTCCGCTGGCCAGCTCGGCAAGTGGGTAGTGTCGCATCGCGGCCGGGGCGCAGACCGCGGCGTCGGCCTGGCCTTCCAACACCGCGACCGCAGCCGCCGAGGTGGAGGGGGTCAGCACCGTCGCCGCTTCGGGCAGGTGCGCGCCGATCCATTCCCGGACCTGAGCTGCGGCGTGCGGGTGGGTAGCCACGGTACGCACGTCTGTCGCGACGGTACCGGGACGCACCAGCACGCTGAACCGGATCGGCAACACGGCTTCCGCCACCGCAAGCACCGGCGGACCCTCAGCCATCGCATCGAGAGTGGCTGGCACGGAGCCTTCCACCGAGTTCTCCACCGGCACGCACGCACTGTCCACCTCTCCGGCCCGTAACGCGTCAATCGCCGCGTGCACCGACACCGCGGAACGCAAGTCGGCGCCTGGGGCCAGGACGTGAGCGGCTTGCTCGGCGAAAGTGCCCTCGGGTCCGAGGTAGGAGGTGACGGCCATGGCGCGAGCCTACGAGGTACCTGAAGTCGGACACACCGTGCACCAGGTGCGGACACACCGTGCATTGGGGCTGGACACGGCGTGCACTGCGAGCGGACACGCCGGGGTTAGTTCTGGGAGGCTTGGCGGGGGTTGGGGAGCAGTCCCAAGCGGATCAGGTCGGACACCGGCCCGGTCAGCGACACTGACCCGTAGCAGGCGAACACGTCGCGCACGACCTGCGAGCAGTCCTCGGACAGTGCGCCGGCCTCGGCGGCCAACGCCGTCGCATCGGTACACCGCAGCGCCTCGCGCACGCTGCCGCCGGACACCGTGCGGGCGGTACCGACAAGCATGTTGAGCAACCCATGGTGGGTTAACCCGGTGCAGTCGTCGTAATGGCGGACCGCATGGTCCAGTCCGGCGGTGGCCTTGAATGGTTGGCCGGTGCCGGTGGCGATGGCCAGGAAATCAGCGACTTCGTCGATGCTGGGAAACGACTCCACGGACTTGCCGCCACAGCGCAGCTTGGGCCAGCATCCGGCCTCGGCAACCCGGCGTACGCCATCGAGCCAGTCTGGCCGGCCACGGCGTGGTTCCACCACCCGAACGACGTCATCGGGCACGAACTCGGTGAGCTGCACCAGCCAGTTGGAGTCCACATCCGACGGTGCCGGCACCTCGATCATCCGCAGATCCAGCAGGTTTCCGTTGTCCAGCGCGGTGGAGATGGCTTTGGGCAGGCCTCCTAGTCCGGTGTTGGCCACCAGCGACAAGGCCACCGGTTGCGCCGGAGGCGCCTTGCGCAGCGCCGTGACCAGAGCGCCGAGCCGGGAGATCGGGCAGAGCAGGAAACCGATCACCCCCGCGTACGGTTCGCGGCGGGCAGCGAGGTGGGTCGCCACGACATCGACCACGCTCGTCACCGACGGCGGGAACAGCGCCGCGTCATCGACGAGCCTGGCAAGAAGGGGTGGGACGCCTCGCGGACCGGAAGCATGCAGATTCAGCACCGTTGACACCCGACGCACCTTAGTAGCGGCCTGATTGGCGCCTGCCAGGGCTCACCGTGGCGACGTCGACTCGACCAGGCTTGCCCGCACCGCACGGGTCACATTGCGCTCGGCCACGAACGACATCAGCGGGATCGTGCCGGCCAGCGCCACCAGCACCATCCGCCCAGGACGCCAGCGCATCGAGGTACCCACGAAGACCGTACTGACCAGATAACCCATGTAGAGATATCCGTGCACGGGCCCGCTCCAGGCGAGTCGCTCATCACCGAAGCCGTAATGCAGCACCACGGACGCCGTGAGCACGAGCAGCATCACACCGGTGGCATAGGCGAAGACCCGGTAGACGGCCAGCCAGGTCGTGAGCCGGTGGCTAGGACCGCCGGTCCTGCTCAGCGAGCCCGGCGAGGTAGGTGTTGTACGCGGCGAGCTCATCGTCGGGATCGTCCTCCGGTATCGGTCGGCGTCCCGGATGTCCGGTATTCGGTGGCGTCAGATTCGGCGCCGGTGCCGGCTCGGGGACGCGATGCTGTTCAAGCCACAGGAACCGGGCCCAGGCTGCGACGAGCACCACTGCGAACAACGGCCATTGCAGCGCGTAGCCGAGGTTCTGCCAGTCGCCGGTGGGCGACTCCGCCCGGTCCCACTGCCAACGGCCCAGCCAGAGGAATGCCCCGCAACACAGGGCGACAAGCACATGCCCGGCCCACCATCGCCGGGAGAGCGTGAACCACCACACCCGGCCACGATACGCGGGGCCGCGAGCAGCCGGATAGCGTCGCGGAGTGAGGACGTGGGCCGGACGGCTGGGTGGGTGGCTTTCGGCATGGCTGACCCCGCCGCGGCCGCAACAGCCCGCGGTGATCACCGATCCCGCATCGCGCCGAGCGGTGATTGTCGAGGTCACCCTGGTGTTGGCGGTGACGCTGGGACTGGCCGGGCTGCGCAGCCTGCTGGCGCTGCTGGATGCGCTACTCGCTGCGGAGTCCCTGGCGGACCAGTCGGTGGCGATCAACGCGCCGGTCCGCAGAGCCGAGCTGTTGGATCTCGCCTACCAGCTCACGGGAGTGCTTCAGCTGTTGGCCTGGGGTGGCCTGGGGGCTTACCTGCTGTGGCGCAGCGGGATCTCGCTACGGAGTCTCGGCTTGGACCGTCGGTGCCTCGGTCGGGATGCTCGGCTGGGCGTTGGGCTGGCTGCACTGATCGGTGTGCCCGGGTTGGGCCTTTATCTTCTGGCCCGCGCGGCCGGTCTGAACCTCACCGTGCTGCCCTCTGCGCTGGGCGATACCTGGTGGCGCGTCCCAGTGCTCCTTGCTGCCGCAGTGGCCAACGCCCTGGCCGAAGAGATACTGGTAGTGGGGTACCTGATCACCCGACTGCGCCAGCTGGGATCGGGGGAAGGACGGGCCGTACTGGCCAGCGCAGTACTCCGCGGCACCTATCACCTCTATCAGGGAGTCGGCGGATTCGTCGGGAATGTGGTGATGGGGGTCGTGTTCGGTCGGGTATGGCAGCGCACGCACCGGCTGTGGGCACTGATCAGCGCGCACGCATTGATCGACATTGTCGCCTTCGTCGGCTACACCCTCCTCCGCGACCGGATCAGCTGGCTGCCCTGAACCTGCGCCCGTCCGCGACATGGATGCTTGTCGCGGACGGGAAGGCCGGTATAGCAGCGATAAGCATCCATGTCGCGCGCAGAGTGCGAGCGTGGAACTCAGCGCAGGGTGATCTGGCGGCCGCGAAGGCCGCGCACAGAGCGGCGTTCGGCGTCGGTGAGCGGCGTGCTGTCCAGCGAGTCCAGCGCCTGCGCCAACCGCTGCGCGAAAGCCTCCGCAGGGGCGGCCCACTCCCGGGCGTGTTGCTCGCGGTCGAGGTCCCAGACCGGCACCAGCACCCCGTGCGCGCGAAACGAGCCTGCATAGCGCGAGCCGTCACCAAGGCTGAGCTCGTCGCGGGCCGACAGCCGGGCCAGCGCGGTGAGCAGCTGTTCCTCCGGTTCGGGGCGGACCCACCGCAGGTGTGCCTTTTCCCCGGCGTCGACCCAGTAGGCGGAGTCGACGCCCTGCCCGGTGACCGCTTCGGTCGGCATGATCGCGGAGTTCGCCCGCTGTATCGACTGTGCCGCCTCACCGGACGGGGGTTCATCCCCGGGGATCCACCAGGCGAAGTCGCGGTACATGGTGACGTCAAGGGGCATATCGGAGACGAGTAAATCCTGCAGTCGGATCTGCTCGCCGTCGGCGGTGGTG
>DASQVB010000390.1:0-3625 GCA_035640975.1 Pseudonocardiaceae bacterium | reverse complement strand
GGTACGCGGCGCATTCAAGCGCAAGATCTACACCTCACTACACCGGGTGGGGCATACCGCCCCTGCAGACGGTCAGGCGGTGTGCGCATCGACCTGGCGCAGGAACATCGGTGCATTACGCCGGATCCGCACCTGAAGCAGTGATTAGGTGCCGTAGCCGGGACGGACATGAAAGCGCCTCCGAGCCACAAAACGGGCAAGTGCCCCTCAGATCGCCGTGTGCAGACGACTGAAGCTGTAGTGCCGGCCGACAACCTCGACGATCCGCAGACGGCCGTGTGACGGGCCAGGGCCCGACAGGGAAGGAGCTGAGTCGGCCATGACGGGAAACCTAGCCACCCGGCCGACTCCCCGAACACCACCGATTGGTCCGCGTTCCATTTCAGAGCTTGGTGAGGTGTGGGTCGCCATGGCGGGTCTGGAAGGAAGCCAGGAGAGTTTCACCGTTCACCCGCTTGAGCACCGTTGGCACGCCCCAGAATTCGGCGTGGACGCGATCGGCGTCCAGATCGACGACCACGTAGCCGTGGCTGTCGAGGTCGACCCACCGCCAATGGGGGAGCGACTCAAGGATCCTCGCCTCAAGCGGGAGCGACTCGACGCGGTAGCCCCACTTCATCTTGTCATCGAGGTTCTGCGAGGTGATCGACGGGCTCACCAACTCGACGCACACCGGCTCGTCGCGCTCGTAGGCGTCCTGGTTGAGCTCGATGGCCAGGCCGACGTGCACGTCGGCCGACAGCACGATCGACGTGCCCCGCCCCCGCGACTCGATCAGGTCGAGCAGCTGCTTGCGCTCGGCCGGGTAACCGTCCCACTGGTCGTAGTCCGGGCCGTCCACGCCGCGGTCGATCAGCTTGACCTTCTCTAGCGGCATTTTGATGTCCTCGGGCAGGTCGGGCAACCACGTTTGGGCCATCACTGAAGGGTTACCGAGCACGCGCCAGCGCGCCGTGGACGACTGAATCGTCTCCCACAGCCAGGCCCTCTGGTCGGGGCCTAGGACCGAGCGCGACGGGTCCTTCATCGCGTCGCCTGCCACGGGCTCATCGCGATGCAACCGCGTCTCGATGAGGATGATGTCGGCGAGCGAGCCGAGGGGGATCGACCGCCACACCCGCAACGGGTCGTCGGGGTCGGGATGACGAATGGGCAGCCACTCGTAGCGGGCCTGGAATGCCTCGATCTTGCGCTGCGCCCACGGTCCGTACTCGGCCTTGTGCTCCTGGGCGCCGTCGCGCCACGCGCCGTCGGCCACCTCGTGATCATCGGTGGTCTGGATGATCGGGTGGCGCAGGTGCAATGCCTGGACGTCAGGATCTCGGCGGTACTGGCGGTAGCGCACCCGGTAGTCGGCGAGGGTGAGGCACTCGTGCGGGGGGTCGAACGGGCGACCGATGTTGCGGCTCGGTGTTTGGCTCGCTGGCGGCGTCTCCGACGTCTCATAGATGTAGTCGCCGAGGTGGAGCAGGAATGAGATGTCGTCGCGGTCCGCGATGCGCGCGTACACGTTGAAGAAGCCGGCGTTGTGCTTGGCGCAGGATGTGTAGGCGAAGCGGACGCTCGACGGATCGGCGGGCAGGGTACGGGTGCGCCCGATGGGGCTGTCCTGACCCATGGCCCGGAACTTGTACCAGTAATAGGTGTCCTGCTCCAGGCACGCTACGTCGACGTGCACGGTGTGATCGTGCTGCGGCTGCGCCATCGCGGTGCCGGTTGCGACGACGTTGGTCATCGCCTGGTCAAGCGCCACGACCCAGGCCACCTCAGCGCTGGGCTGGTCGCTCTCGACCCGCGTCCAGATGACGACGCGGTCGGTCAATGGGTCGCCCGACGCGATCCCACACTCGAAGATGGCCATCCCGCCCTTCCTCGTCTGCTCCCGCAGCACGAGCAAGACATTAACTTGACCGAAGCTACCCGACTCCGAAAAGCTCGCACCGACGTTGAAGCTTCGAGTGCAGCCCACGCCCGTCGAGGTGAGCACTGACCGGGCTCCCACTGGTCAGGTCCCCGTAGACGAGGTCGGCGGTCAGCTGGCCTATCTGGTTGGGGCTCAGGGCAGGCAGCGCACCGTGAGCGGCGTGACTCAGATTTGATCAACGAGTCCGGCTCCTGTGGTCACGCGCCACTCCCCCGCTGAGCAGCTGCCAGTCTCGTGCCTTCGCGTAACACAGGAGCCCGACTTCAGCACGGCGTTGGTTCCCTGCGGCCGGCAACGCTGCCTCCGACATGGACAACCAGCAGGTAGACAGTGGAGCAGCCAAGATGTCCCGTGCAGTCACCACTACGGAGCAAGGGAATTAAAAGCCTCCTGCGGTGCGGAGCTATTAGGGCAGGTCAGCGACCATCCGAAGATCAACAGAAAGGACTTTCGAGTGTCGCGTGGTGCCGATTTGGTGTGGGTTCGTACGAAGCAAATGCGCGCAGGTTGCGCGGCGGTTTCGCTGCTGCGCTGCAGCAGCTAGTGTCGGCCGAGTGAGGTCGGGACACGACGTGGTGGAGGCGGGTGATCCCCGGTCCGCCAGCGTGCCCGAGGAGCTCTCGGGGTGATCGGGCTGGTGGTGGTCCTGGCCGCTGGTGCGTTGGCCGCCGGGTGGGGGCTGCAGCGGCGCCTGATTTACTATCCGGGACCCTCCGTGGTGCCGCCAGTGGCCAGTGTGCTGCCCGGTGCCCGCGAAGTCCGGCTGCACACCGCCGACGGGCTGGAACTCGGTGCCTGGCTGATGCCAGCCAGCGGACCCGGCCGAGACGTCACCGTGCTGGTGGCCAACGGTAACGCGGGCAACCGATCGTTGCGGGCACCGCTGGCAGCGGTGCTGTCCCGGGCCGGAATGGCCGTGCTGCTGTTCGACTACCGTGGCTACGGCGGGAGTTCCGGCACTCCGAGCGAGGCCGGATTGGCGCTCGATGTGCGGGCCGCTCACCAATACCTCATCGAGGATCGCGGGGTTCGGCAGGACCGGCTGCTGTACTTCGGGGAGAGCCTGGGCGCGGCCGTGGTCACTGAGCTGGCCACCGAGCACCCACCGGCCGGGCTGCTGCTGCGATCCCCGTTCGTCGAGCTGGCCGCCGTCGGCCGGGCGCACTACCCGTACCTGCCGGTCGACGCGCTGCTGCGGGATCGCTATCCCCTTGCCGAACAGCTGGCCCAGAGCGCGGTGCCGACCACCGTCGTGTACGGCACCGAGGACGGGATCGTGCCACCCGACCAGAGCCGCGCGGTGGCCACCCACGCCGGGGGACCGACCGTGCTCGTGGCGGTGCGCGGCGCCGACCACAACGACCGGGCATTGCTCGACGGTGGCGTGCTGCTCCGGGCCGTGATCGAACTCGCCGACCGCGCCACCGCCGGACGGACCTGACTCCTGCGCAGACCCGGGCGGTGCCGAACAAGTTACGGCGCGACAACGCCACATCGCGAGTTGCACTGTGGAACATGGCGTGGCGGTGCCCCGTCCGTGCTTGCGCCGAAACCGGGAAGGGCGGTGTTGCATTGTCCGTCTGTGGGCAAGTTTCAGTCGGGGTGGTGTTGTGATCAGATGGCACGCGCGAGTTCGGTGAAGACTGCCGGGAGCCGATGCCGCGGACCGGCATCGACACCGAGTTCGTAGTGGCCGCGACG
>DASQVB010000389.1:0-15529 GCA_035640975.1 Pseudonocardiaceae bacterium | reverse complement strand
CCGAGTGTGCGACTCCCCCCTCTCCCCGGGTCGCTCCGCCACAGCAAGTCATGAGTTCAGCGCACCAGATGCTCGAATGCGGAGAGATTGACCAGTGACTCGCCACGGGCCACCCGCCAGGCCCATTCCCGCCGGATCGACGAGGCGAAGCCAAGCTCCAGCAAGGTATTGAAGTCACCATCGGCGGCCTCGGCTACCTGGCCCAACACCCGGTCCAGCTCCTCGGTGGTCACCGCATGATGGGCTAGCCGGCCCACGAGGTAGATGTCACCGACCTTGTCCAGGGCGTAGTGCACGCCGTACAGCCGGGCGTTGCGCCGTAACAGCCAGCGATAGACATCTCCGCGTGCCTCGTCCGGATGCCGGCACACGAAGGCCTCTACCAGCACCCCATGCGCGCCAACCAGTACCCAGCAGCTGGTCTGCAACCTGTTGGTCCCCGGCAGGGTGAGCAGGAAGCTGCCCGGCTCGCGGTGCTCATGTTGCAGCCCAGCCTCGTCCAGGGCACCAGCGATGATCTGATCCAGCTCCGCCGGACGGCTCACACCGCCACCTCGCGCTGCAGGACCTCCAGCCGGTAGGCCGCCGCAGCGTCGATATAGACCTGCAGCAGCGCCTCGGTGGTGCGTTCCCAGGAAAAGCGCCGGGCATGTCCGGTGGCACCAGCCGCCAGCTGCGCACGGCGCCCTGGCTGCAGCGCCACCGCGGACAGCGCATCAGCCCAGTCGGTCGGTTGGTGGCTTGCCACCAACCGACCGGACACCCCATCGGCTACCGCTACCCCCAAGCCACCCACGTTGGCTGCAACCACCGGCGTGGCGCATGCCTGCGCCTCCAGCGCCACCAGACCGAACGACTCGTTGTAGCTGGGCACCGCCACCACATCGGCGGCGCGGTACACGCTGACCAACTCAGCGCCACCTTGCGGGGGGACGAAGACCACCTGCTCAGTGATACCTGTTGCGGCGGCGAGCTGGTGCAGCACGGTGGGCTCGGCCAACCCGCTACCCGACGGTCCGCCCACGACCAGCACCCGCAGCCGGTCGCGCAGCGCAGGATCCCGGTGCAGCATTTCGGCGGCGGCCCGCAGCAGCACATCCGGCGCCTTGAGCGGCTGGATACGACCGATGAAGGCGAGCACCACGGCGTCGAGTGGCAGGTTCAGTTCAGCTCGAGCGGCGTTGCGTGATCCCGGCGTGAAACGCTCCAGATCGACTCCGGGCGCGATGGTGACGGTGCGAGCCGGGTCGGCGCCGTAGAGGTCGATGAGCTGAGCGGTTTCGGCGGACGTGTTCGCCACCAGCCGGTCGGCCTCGACCACCACCTGCTGCTCACCGATCACCCGGGTGTAGGGCTCCGGAGTATCGCCGTGCGCCAGCGAGGCATTCTTCACCTTGGCCAGGGTGTGCGCGGTATGCACCAAGGGCACCCCCCAGCGGTCCCTGGCCAACCAGCCGACCTGGCCCGAAAGCCAATAGTGCGAGTGCACCACGTCGTAGTGGCCCGGCTCGCGGCGCGCCTCGGCCCGCAGCACCCCGGCGGTGAAGGCACACAGCTGGGCGGGCAGGTCGTTTTTGGCCAGACCCTCGTAGGGCCCGGCGGTGATGTGCCGCACGGTGACACCCGGCGCCAGCTCCACCACCGGAGGCAGCCCGGACGCGGTGGCCCGGGTGAACACCTCGACCTCGACACCACGGCTGGCCATCCGGGTCGCGGTCTCCACGATGTAGACGTTCATCCCGCCGGCGTCGCCGGTGCCCGGCTGGTCCAGCGGAGAGGTGTGCACAGAGAGCACCGCGGCGCGGCGCAGCGCCGTCCCGATCCGGCAGATCACTCGCCTATCTTGCCGTCATCCCCGCCTTACCCGCATTCAGCGGGCTCTAGGGTTGGAGGCGTGGGTGAGCAGCGGGCGACCGCGGTTGTCACGGGGGCCAGTAGCGGGATCGGGGCGGCGACCGCCCGAGCGCTGGCCGCGGACGGCTTTCACGTGGTGCTCGGCGCCCGCCGGGTGCAACGTTGCCAGGACATCGCTGACGAGATCGGCGGCACCGCATTGCCGCTGGATGTCCTCGATCCCGACTCGGTGGCCGCCTTCGCCGCGGCGGTACCCACGGCTCGTGTGCTGGTGAACAACGCCGGCGGCGCCAAGGGGCTCGATCCGGCTCTGGAGGCCGATGAGGCCCAGTGGCGCTGGATGTGGGAAGCCAACGTGCTCGGCACGTTACGGATGACCAAGGCGTTGCTGCCGAAGTTGATCGACTCCGGCGATGGAGTGCTGGTGACCGTTACCTCGATCGCCGCCCTGGAGGCCTACGACAACGGCTCGGGTTACACCTCGGCCAAGCACGCGCAAGCAGCGGTGCACCGCACGTTGCGCGGTGAGCACCTCGGGCAGCCGGTGCGGTTCATCGAGATCGCCCCTGGCATGGTGGAGACCGAGTTCTCCGTGGTGCGTTTCGGCGGCGACGAGCAGCGGGCGGATGGCGTCTACGCTGGGCTGACCCCGCTGAGCGCGCACGACGTCGCCGAGGTCATCGCCTTCGCCGTGAGCCGCCCCTCGCACGTCAACCTCGATCTCATCGTGGTCAAGCCTCGTGCTCAGCA
This sequence comes from Pseudonocardiaceae bacterium, assembly GCA_035640975.1. Taxonomy (GTDB): domain Bacteria; phylum Actinomycetota; class Actinomycetes; order Mycobacteriales; family Pseudonocardiaceae. The sequence goes on along the minus strand of DASQVB010000389.1, from coordinate 12,925 downwards.
CTCCGCCATGCGTTCCGCTCGCAGTCTGGATGCAGACCGCGACTCGGCCGACGCGCGCCCACGGTAGCCTCCGCGCCATGGCCAGCCTGTTACAGCTGCGGCACCGCTACCCCGAGCCGCCGGAGCGGATCCAGGCGGTGCTGACCGACCCGGGGTACCTGCGCGACAAGCTGCGCGCGGTAGGCGGTCCACGGGCCGAGCTGGTGTCACGGGAGCAGGACGGGCGCGGCATCACCGTCGTGCTGCGCCACGCTGTGCCCGACGACGCGCTGCCGTCCTTCCTGCGCTCTGCGTTTTCCGGGGGTTTGACGATCCGCCGTACCGAGACCTGGACCGACTCCGGCGGCAGCGTGTACGCAGTGGTCGACGGGGCACCGGGAACCATCACCGGGACAGTGCGCCTGGAGCCCGACCCCGCCGGATGCGTGCTGGAGGCCCAGCTTACCGCCGAGGTCCCGTTGCCGCTGATCGGCGGCAAGGTGGAAAGAGTCATCACCGACAACATCGGCAAGTTGATGGACGCCGAGTACCGGTTCACACTTCAGTGGCTGCACGATACCGAGGCTTAGGCTGGCCAACCGTGGAACTCGCCGAGTACCAGTCCAGGATCGCGGTCGAAGCCGGCCTGTTGCGAGCTGCGGCTGTTTCCGTCGACGCGGACACCCCGGTGCCGACCTGCCCGGGTTGGACCACCCAGCGGTTGGTACAGCACGTCGGCCGGACCTTTGACATGGTCATCAGGGTGCTCCAGGCCGCTGATCCGGGGTCGCCGCCGATACGGATGCAGCCGCCGCCGGGCGACGTGTTCGCCGGTTTCGACGACCGGTTGGTCACCCTGCTCGATCTGCTCGCGGCCACCGATCCCACCACCCCGGTCTGGCACTTCTCTCCCACGGCGCCGAAGACCGCGGCGTTCTGGTTTCGACGGACGGCGCATGAGGTCACGGTGCACCGGATCGATGCGCAGTCCGCGGTGGGCATTGATTCGGGGGTGCGCCCTGATTTCGCCGCGGACGGCATCGATGAGGTGCTGACCCGGCTGATCATGCGGCACACCGACGCGTGGGCCGTCGCGGAGTTGTCCGGCACGGTGCTCTACCACGCCGCAGATGCCGGACGGGCCTGGACTGTGCGCCTCGTACCGGGCCAGTTGCCGCAGACCGCGCCGGAGACGGTGACCGAGCCGGACGCCTCATTGATCGGACTTGCCGACGCGGTCTACCGTGCCGCCTGGGGCCGCCCATCCGGTGCGCTGGTCAGCGGTGACCGTGCCCTGGTGGACGCCACCCGGGCCGGCTAATCCGGGCACGGTGCCCGACACAGCGTGCCGCTGAGCCTGACAGACCGGGCAGGAGAGAGCGACACACCGTGCAGGGGGGATGGACACGCCGGGAGGGGGTTAGCAGGTGTGTTCGTGGGAGGCGTGATCGTCGTGCTCGATCTGCAGGGTGCTGTGGGTGAGCCCGAAATGTCGGCCGAGCTCGATGGCGGCGACGTCGAGCACCGAGGTATCCCCGCAGTGCAGCGACCGGGCCTCGTCGACCACCAGGTGCGCGGACACCGCGTGCCGGCCCGCCGTGATCGTCCACAGGTGGAGGTCGTGCACGTTACGCACACCCGGCACCGCGCACAACACTCGGTGTACCTCCGCGGCGTCGACGCCTCGCGGGACACCCTCCAGCAACACGTGCGCCGCCTCACGAAGCAGCGCCAGCGCCCGAGGCACGATCAGCGCGGCGATCACCAGGGACGCAACCGGGTCGGCCTGGCGCCAGCCGGTGGTGAGCATCACCAGCGCGGCGCCGAGCACCGCGACTGAACCGAGCGCGTCACCCATCACCTCGAGCACCGCGCCGCGCAGGTTGAGGCTCCGTTCGCGAGACCCATTCCCGGCCGGGCCGCCTCGGGTGAGCACTGCCAGCGCGGCCAGATTGCCGACCAAGCCAAGCGCCCCGATCACCAGCAGTGGGAGCCCGGGGACCGCGGGTGGAGCGCTCAGCCGGATGACCGCCTCCACCGCGACCACCCCCGCTACCACGAGCAGGATCAGGGCGTTGAGCGCCGCGGCCAGAACCTCCGCGCGACCCAGCCCGTAGGTCCGCAGCTGACTCGGTGGGCGCTGCGCCAGCACAGTGGCGATCAGCGCAACCGCCAGACCGAGCACGTCAGTGGCTAGATGTCCGGCATCGGCGAGCAGAGCCAGCGAACCGGTCAGGGCGGTACCCACGACTTCGACCAGCAACACCACAGACGTAATGCCCAGCGCCCAACCGAGCCGGCGCCGGTCTGACGGTGCGCCACCGTGGCCATGTCCATGGCCATGCCCGTGGTCGCCCATGCGCCTCACCATACATACATGCATGCTTCCGCATGAGTCATGCGTGGATAAATAACTACTGAACCGGGCGTCCCAGACCATCGACGATCTCGGCGGCGGGCAGCGCGGCCAGCACCTCACCCGGCAACAGCAGCTTGCTGCGCCGCAGACCCGATCCCACAACCACCTGATCGGCAACGGCCACCGCAGGGTCGAGCAACACCGGCCACCCGGCGGGCAATCCCAGCGGCGTGATGCCGCCGTACTCCATCGAGGTCAACTCCACCACCACGTCGCGCGTGGCGAAGGACGCCTTGCGTACGTCCAGCCACCGCCGGACCGCGCCGTTGACGTCGGCCCGGGTGGTGGCGAGCACCACGCAACCGGCCCAGCGCTGCACACCGGCACGCCTGCCAGTGACCACTACACAATTCGCCGAGGCGTGCAGCGGCACGTCGTAGTGCTCACACAATGCCGCGGTGTCGGCCAGCGCTGGATCGATCTCTGCGACGGTGCAGCGCGCTGCCTGCTCGCCAGGCAGCGCGGTCAGCGCGGCGGCAACCGGCTCGGCGAGCAGTTCCGGGGCGTCCAGAGCGGACCGGGCGTTGAGCCGCCCAGCTATCCGACCCACAGCCACCTGAACCTCAGCCACCCGACCCCCGGAGGCGGCGCAGCCCATGTCACCAACGCGGCCCGCGCTGCACCTCGGTCACCGCGGGTTTGACATCTACGAGATAGACCAGCACGGCCACCAGCCCGAGCAGCCAGAAGAACAGCCAGGCGGCCGGGTTGAACAGCACCAGAACGGCGGTGCCGCCGCCGGTGATGCCCAACCAGGCCGGCTTGGTCAGCTTGTCGGTTGCGGTGTAGGCATCAGCTCGTTGCAGGGCAGCGTGGATGAACGCGAAGAGCCCGACCGGGATTGCGATCCCGTAGAGAATCAAGAAGACCCAGAGGTCCAGCGACTGCAGCAGCACCCGCCCAGGATACGCAGACAACGACCGGCCCGGAGAATCCCAACCGCTGCCATGCTCTGGGCGCGCCGTTGTGGCTCACCCGACATGGAGCCATATCGGCGCTGGACGGCTCCGATATCCCGATATGTCTCCATGTCGGGACGGGGGCTGGGACGGGAGGTACGGGCGGGGACGGGTCAGAGTAGGAGTTGGGAGATGGTGTGGATGGCCAGGCCGGCAAGGGCGCCGACCACGGTGCCGTTGATCCGGATGAACTGCAGATCCCGGCCGACTTGCAGCTCCACCTTGCGAGCGGTCTCCTCGGCGTCCCAGCGCTGCACCGTGTCGGTGATCAAGGTGGTGATCTCCCCGCGGTAGTTGGACACCACGTAACTCGCCACACCTTCCAGCCAGGTGTCCACCTTGGACCGCAGCTCGGCGTCTGAGGACAGCCGCAGGCCCAGGGCCAGCAGCGCGTCGCGAACCCGGCGCCGCAACTCCGACGACGGGTCCTCGGCAGCCTCGAGGAGCATCTTCTTCGCGGTCCCCCACGCCGAGCCGACCAGGGTCTGAACCTCGGGGTGCGCCAGCACCTGCTGCTTGACCAGTTCGGCGCGCGCGATCGTCGCCGGATCCGTGCGCAAGTCTTGGGCGAACTGAAGCAAGAAAGTGTCCACCGTCTTGCGCATAGGGTGATCGGGATCGCTGTGCACCGCCCAGGCGAAGGTCAGCACCTCCGAGTACAGCTTGTCCGCGACCAGCTCGTCGACGAACTTCGGCGACCAGCCGGGTAACCGCTGGCTGACCACCCGCAACACCGCACTGTGGTTGTCGCGTACCCACTCGTAGGCCCGCTCGGCGACCAGATCGACGAGTTTGTGGTGCTCCCTGTCGGCGAGTAGTTGACCGAGCAGCCGGCCCAGTGGCGGCCCCCAGGGCTGCTCGACAAGCCGCTTGACGACCGCGTTCTCCAGGACCGCTTGGATGTCGTCGTCGCGCAGCACGGTGACCGCCGCGCGCACCGCGGTGGACAGTTCCGCGGTGACCCGCTCGGCGTGGCGGGGCTGTGCCAGCCACCGACCGAACCGAGCGCTGATCCCGGTCCGTCGCAGCTTGTCGATCACCACCTGTTCAGCGAGGAAGTTGGCACCGACGAAGTCACCGAGGTTGCCGCCCAGCGCGTCTTTCTTACGAGGGATGATCGCCGTGTGCGGGATCGGCAACCCGAGCGGGTGGCGGAACAGCGCGGTGACCGCAAACCAGTCGGCCAGCGCACCGACCATGCTGGCCTCGGCCATCGCCCGCACATACCCGATCCACGGTGCGCTGTTGGGTTGCTCGTAGAGCCGTGCCACCACGTACACCACCGCGGCACCCAGCAGGAAACTCAGCGCGACCGCCTTCATCCGGCGCAGGTCCCGCTGTTTGTCCTGCTCGTTCTCCGTCAACTCCACGCTGCCGATTGTGCCTCGCTCGGCGCGACGATGCGCCCGGCAGGATGAGGGCTGTGCGAACTCACGGACTGGTCCCCCGGCTGCAGCCATTCGCGTCGACGATCTTCGCGGAGATGACCTCGCTGGCGCTGCGCACCAACGCGGTGAACCTCGGCCAGGGTTTCCCGGACACCGACGGCCCGGCCGGCATGCTCGACGTCGCCCGCTCGGCGATCGCCAGCGGATGCAACCAGTACCCGCCTGGACCGGGAACCCCCGAACTGCGCAGCGCAATCGCCGAGCATCAAGCAGCGCACTACGGCCTCGTGCCCGATCCGGACACTGAGGTGCTGGTCACCGTCGGCGCCACCGAAGCGATCAGCGCTGCGCTGCTCGCCCTGGTACATCCGGGCGACGAGGTGCTGCTCATCGAGCCCTATTACGACTCTTACGCCGCTGCGGTCGCACTGGCTGGAGCGACCCACCGAAGCGTGCCGTTGATCGCCGACGGCGACCGGTTCGCCCTGGATTCGGACGCGCTAGCCGAGGCGATCACGCCCGCCACCCGGGCGCTGATCCTCAACAGCCCGCACAACCCCACCGGCACGGTGCTGCGTCGCGACGAGCTCAAGGCGCTGGCGGCCCTGGCCGCTGAACACGATCTACTAGTGATCACCGACGAGGTGTACGAGCACCTGGTGTTCGACGGTGCACAGCACCTCCCGATCGCGACCTTGCCCGGGATGGCGCAGCGCACGCTGTCCGTCTCCAGTGCCGGTAAGACATTCAGCGTCACCGGCTGGAAGATCGGCTGGGTGTGCGGGCCGGCACATCTGGTGGCCGCGGTGCGGGCAGCCAAGCAGTTCCTCACTTTCGTCGGCGGGGCGCCATTTCAACCCGCAGTGGCCCACGCCCTGCGCGTCGAGCAGCAATGGGTAGCGGCACACCGCGCGGCCTTACAGGCCAAGCGGCATCGGCTGGCCGCTGGACTGAGTGCGGCGGGATTCGGCGTACACCGCAGCGAGGGCACCTATTTCATCTGTGCAGACGTCCGACCGCTTGGGTACTCCGACGGCGTCCAGTTCTGCCGCCAGTTACCTGACCGCGCAGGTGTGGTGGCAGTGCCGGTGCAGGCCTTCGTCGATGATCCAGCGCCGTGGCGGCATCTGGTGCGCTTCGCGTTCTGCAAGCGCGACGAGGTGCTCGACGAGGCAATCGCCCGCCTCGCCTCAGCACACGTGTCTCGATCGCCAGATCGGTGACGATCGCTACAGATATCCCATCTGGCGGTCACAGCGTGTAGTGTGAGGTAGCGATTGTCCGGGTGACGGGAGTCCAGACTTCTCGCCCGGCTCCGATCAGGACGTTGGCGCGGCAAGCCGGCGCAAGGCCGGCCCCGCGGAAGGGTTGAGGGGGAACCGGGTGGCCGCCATCCCCGACGCAGGTGGCGCACGGTGTGCGCCCCGCGGGGCGCTGCGTGCACTCCCATGGGGTGCACTGCTGCGGGTCGCCGTGCTCGGAGGACTGGTCATCGCGGGGTGGCTGCTGGGATCTGGAATCAGCCAGGCCCAGGAAGACGTGGTACCCCAGGATCTCAGGCAGCAAGACAACATAGCCCGTTTGGTCGGGTTTCCGTTACCGGATGATGACTCCGGTGGTCTGATCGGTGCACCGTCCACGGTGAAGTCGGTGACGTCTAGGTCCACGGGCGTGCTGCGTGGGGTGCCGCGCCTACCCATCCGGCCTCCGCAGGTCCCCGGGCTGACCCCGGTGTCGAAGCTCGCTGCGCCGGCGCCGGCGTCCCGATCGCACGCCCAGCCACAGCCGACGATCCACCGACCGGTGATGGTTGTGCCACCGCCGGCCGCGCAAGCTGAGCCGGCCGTCCGGGCCGCGACCATCGTCACCCCCAATCCGGTTCATACAAGCTCACCAGCGGTTTTGGTCTGTACAGCCGCTCATCCGGTTGCCGACCCGTTAGCGGATCAAGTCGCCGGCCCGTCAGCAGAGAAACCCTTAGGCAGCGTCCCAACGAGCCCCGCTGCCCCGAGTCCCTTCGGGACTGCCACCGCGCCGTGCTCATCCGGTAGCACCGGAGGCGGTGGAGTTACGGGCAGTACTCAAAATGTCACTGTCAGTGACGGATCGTCCGGCATAGATCCGGCTTCGACGTATCGCCTGCGGGGCGCAGAGTTCAGCGGCATGCCGCTGGCGGCTGCTCAGCGGCCCTCCACGTCACCAGACTGACTTCACGACCTGGCGGGTCCCGGTAACGGCGACCCCGGTCGATCAACCCTGTGTCGATCAACCCTGCCGCAGAGCCCCCGATCTGTCCGACCGCGCCCGGGCGGATCGGGTTTAATGGGCCCCGGCGTCACGTTGCCCCCGTGACGCCGGGGCCCCTTAATGTAGTCAGCGCGACGACACACGCTTACCGTGCTATTCATCGGGGCCGGATAGCCAGCCACTCCTCCACCGACATAATGCGGGGCAGCTCGTAACCGGTAGGGAGTATGAAGCCGCCGACGTGGGTGCGGTAGTACACCTGCCAGGCGTGATAGCCCTGGTAGGCCCGCTCGTCAGCGTGCATGACAGCGGCGTAGTGCCGCACCCCACGGACGTAGCGGTTGTCGTTGTTGTAGCGGTACAGGGCATTGTCCAGACGGGCGTCGGTGCCATCGGCGGCCCCGTTGACGGCCAGGTAGTTGGCGGCACCGAAGATCGCGTCGCGGGTGTTCCATACATCGCCGCCCAGACCGTAACGCGCCCAGGTGGCCGGGAGAAACTGCATTGGCCCTTGCGCGCCGGCGCTGGACAGCCCCATGATTCGGCCCATCCTGCTTTCGACCAGGTGCACCGCGGCCAGCACCGTCCACGGCACGCCAAAACGCTGCTGAGCCTGGGCGTAGTACGCCCGCAGCTCCGGTACGGGTAGCGGCTCGACGATCCGCCAAGCTGGCACGGTCGTCGGCAACCGGCTGATCATCGCCTGGAGGTCACGGCCCGCCGCGACATTGCGTCGCACCGTGTCCTGCAATGGCGTCGCAACGTCGGCCAGCACAGCGGCGTCCCAGTCTGGCCGGTCGATCAGAGCGAGATAGGCCACTTGCGCGGTCCGGCCGGCCGCGGCGACCAGCTCGGGCGAAGTCGCCCGAGCCCGCACGGCGGTCTCCGCGACCGTGATCTGCCGAGCCACCCCTCTCGGATCGGTCAAGGCCCGCGGCTGCTCACCAGTCAATGCCGGTGCGAGAAGCGGATCAGCCGAACGAACCACGTCCGGAGCCGGCGCGCCCGCCTGCTGCGCACCCCCGCATCCGACCAACAAGGCCGACATCATCACGATCACCGCTGTCCGAAGCACGGAGCCGAACGTTACCGGTTAGCCGATGTCGATCGGTGTGGTCACGGTGGTTTGGTCGATGTCGGAAGTGCGCACGATCACTGCCAGCTGCCAGGTTCCGTCGGACGGAATCTGGAACCCGGTAGCGACATAACGCCCTGGTGCGGTCTGCTGCAGGGGCACCGGGAACGGGCCGAGCCGCTTGGAGGCCAGCGTCAAGGTGGCGTTGAGCTCGGCCACGTCACGGGGACCTGCGGTGGAGTCCTGCACCGTGACACTGATCATGGCAGGTCCGGTGACGGCGGGATCAACGTCGACGGTGAGCCGGCCCTGGCCACCCGGCCCCCCGGTGTCATAGCTGAGGACTTGGTGTGCTGAACCTGGCGAGGCGGCCGTCGCGGTTCGACCGGGTTCGGCATTGACCAGCAGGGCCGTGACGCCGAGCACGAGGGCACCGAGTACGGCTTCGCGCAGCACGCTGCGCCGCAGTGTCGATACTGGGGGCGACGATCGCGATGCCGCACCGACACCGATACCGATGCGCGCTCGCCGATGCCGGGTGGTCCATGTGCGCGACCTCACCGCGATACCGAGCAGGAGCGCCACAATCACGAGCTTCACGAGCAGCAACCGACCGTAGCCGGTGGATTCGAACGCTGCCCAACTACCGACCTGGCGCCACGATTGATAGCTGCCGGTGGCGATGAGCAGCACGACCGATCCGGTCGCGATCGACGAGAACCGGTACACCGCTGCCGGCAGCTCGGCGCTCACGGTCGTCGCCGGACCCAAGATTACGGCAAGCGTGACCAGACCACCTAGCCACACCCCCATCGCCAGCAGATGCACGACGTCCACCGGTAACGCCAGTGCTGATTGGAGTCCCACGGCGGCGTGACCAGCGACCGCCCACGTCGCGGCGAGGCCCACGGCCAGAACCACACCGAGTGCGCCGAACCACACGCGGCCTCGCCGAGCGAGGTGCCCCAGCCAGGCGCACAGCAATACGAGATACCCACCGGTCAGGGCCAGCAACAACAGCCGGGTGGTCAGCGCTGCGCCGAACCGGCTGTCCACGGTCGCAGAGAAGACCGCGGAGTCGACGATGCGATCGGCACCCAAGCCGTAACCGTAGGGGCCCTGCAGCAGCAAGCCCACCATGGTGGCCGCCAGCAGTGCGGCCCAGCCGACCAGCATGATGCGGCGGACGTCACTCCGGCCGATGGCGCCAGGCCAGCAGAGCAACACGAAGGCAATCGATCCCACCAGCAGCGCGAACGACGCGAACGCTGCGGCCCGGGCGATTCCATAGATCACGCCGATCGCGGCGCTGCCGCTGGACTGTGCGGTTCCGGCTGCCTGGTGGGTCGAGGGATGGCCCACCGAGAAGGTGAAGCCCCCTGCCACCGGGTGCGAGTCGACCGACATCACCCGCCAGGCCACGGTGTAGGTGCCCCGTTGCGCAGCACTGCGGACTCTGACGCCCACGGTGGAGGCGCGACCGCGCGCAGCGGCACGACCGGTGTCCAGCTGCGCACCGTCCGGACCGAAGACGCGGAGCCCCTCAGCTGCCACCACCACGGGTTCGCTGAAGGTCAACGACACCGTGGTAGGCGCGGTGGCGACCACCGCGCCCTGCCCAGGCTCGCTCGAGATCAGCACCGCATGGGCCGTCGCCGAACCGGCGCCGACAAGTGCCCCGAGCACCGCGCAAACCATCATCACCACGCCCGCTCGCAGCGCAGGTCGGCAGCGCACTGGCCGCATGGTCAGCCCGTGGTGGTACTGGGTCCCTTTCTTCGGCTCAGCAGACTCAAGCCAATCCCGATAATGCCCAGCACGATGCCCACGATGCCGAGCACCACGCCAGCGCTGTCCGAAGAATCGGCGTCACCGCTGGCGGTAGCCGTCGTCACGCTGACGTCAGCCGGTGTCAGCGTGAGCACCGGCGCGGGATGCTCGGGCTCGGCGGCACCCGGGGCCGGCATGTCGATCCACCGCACCACCTCGCCGTTGTCATAGGTCTGCAACGCCTTGAAAACCAGCTGATCGGTGTCGGTGGGCAACGGGCCCAGCGACACGTCGAACTCCTCGAACGTGCCGGGCGCGATCTTGCCTCCGGTCCACGTGATCTTCGACACCGTTTCGGTGACCTGCTCGCCGCTTTCGGTGGTAATCGGTTGTGCCAGCGCCGTCTTCTGCACGGTCGAGGTCCAACCAGGCACGGCACGGGTAGACACTGACCGGATGGGGTGGTCGGTCGGGAAATTGATTTCCAGCACAGTGGTGGACGCAGTGTCGCGCTCGTTGGGCACCCGGAACGCAACCTTGGTATAGCCGCCTTGTTCGGCGCTACGGGGATTCACCGTGACGTGTGCCGAAGCGGCGCCCGCCAGGGTGAGCAGCATTACGACACTGACGGCGCCGACCACGAAGACGCGACCCCCGAGTCGCCAATTGATTTTCGACATGACGGCACGCTCCAGGCAGAGGTGGACACAACAACGTAGGTAGACCGGGCGGCGGTGGCCGACACTTGAGTACTCTTGGCCCCCGAACTCAACACCAGGGCTGTTCGGTCGACCCGGCACAACACTGCTGTTGAGTTGGGGAACCGGAGAGTGAGGGTCAGCACTGGCAGTCACAGCATGGTCACGAGCATGTAGCTCATCCCGATACCCATGACGATCCGACTGGAGCCGAGCAAGTGGGGCGAGGCGGCCACCCCGCGCGGTCCATCGTCAAGCAGGGCAGCGCCGGCGGCAGTCGCTGCCGCGGTGTTCACCGGCATGACCAGCCGCGCGCCCAGCCACACCGCGAACACCAGGAAGTACGCGACAAAAGTCCAGGCCAGTAGCGGTAGCGCAATACCCGAACCGATCATCTCCATGCCGTGAGTCATGTGGTGACCCGCCGGAACCCCAGCCAGCATGTAGATCATCGCCAGGCTGCCCAGCACGTGGTGCAGGTCAGCGGCTCGGTCCGGGCCAGCTTGCGCGACCGTGACTGGTCGCGCTGCTCGTCGGAGCAGCCGCACCACGAACCAGGCGGCGATGATGCTGAACAGCACCTGCCAGTACAGCGCAGGCACCGGATTACCCCAGGGCCAGAACATAGCGGCCATGCCGAGGCTCATCACGCCGTGTGACACATCCGCACCGCGGTCAGTGCTACAGCCACCTCCTGAGCTGTCCCGGCGAAAGACGAGCAGCCGCACAACGAAGAAGAGGGCTAACCCAGCGAACAACGCGGCGCAGATACCACTCATCAATATCATTTCTGCCGCCGCAGCCACATCCGCCTCTTTTCCGCATCTCGTCGGACCCCTCACCGCCTTCCACAGGTGTAGTCGGTTGCACTTCGGCGTTAGTTCCCAGTGTTGGTTCGCTGGGCGAGCAGGCGGGCATACTGTTGCCGGCAGGCACCGCATTCACCGGGCAAGAAGGTGCCCGATGGAAACACAGGTGACCGTGATCGCGCCGGACATCTACCGGCTGTCCACCTACCTCAGTGACGCAGATTCCATGTTCAATCAGTTCTTGATCGATGCGGACCAACGTTGCTGTTCCACACCAAGTCGCGCACGCCTGACCACTGCGACCGGCCCGACGATCCGGGCACTTGCCGACCCTGGGGCCGCGCACACTCGGTCTGATGCACGGTCCGACCTATGCCGGGAACTGCCTGCAGGCGTTCCCCGACCTGGCGGACGCCTATGACGAGCGACTGATGGTCACTCGCCGCTGATTGGCCGGTCCACCGCGGAGGAAACGGCCTTGCGGGTGTCCGCCGAACCGTTCCTGCCGTTGTGGTGCTGTTCGCGCAGCTCCCGCTCGATCGCGTGATCCGTGATGATCAGCGGGTCGGTCCGCAAATCGCGCGCCAACGAGACACACAGGGCAATCATCAGCAGGGCGAAGGGAGCCGCCGCGATGATCGTAAGCGTTTGCAGGCCGGACAGCGCGGTTGCCCCGCCGACCAGCAGCATGACTATCGCCACCGCTCCGGTCGTGGAGCCCCAGAAGATCACGTTCCAGCGCTGGGGCTCCTGGTTGCCACGCTGCGACAGCGTGCCGAGCACGATCGAAGCAGCATCCGCACCGGATACGAAGAAGATCGCGACCAGCACCATCACCAGCACGCTGGCCACCCCGGCAAGCGGGAAGGTGTCCAGCAGTCCGAACAGCTGCGCCTCGACGCCGCCCTGGCCGGCGATATCGGTGCCCCCACGCTGCGCGTTGATCGCGGCCCCGCCGAAGATGGCGAACCACACCAGGCTCACCACGCTGGGGACCGCGATCACCCCGGCGACGAACTGGCGAATCGTCCGCCCCCGGCTGATCCGGGCGATGAACATGCCCACAAACGGTGTCCAGGAAATCCACCACGCCCAGTAGAAGATCGTCCAACTGGACAGCCACTCGTTGGTCGCGTCTCCACCTGCAGCTGCCGTACGGGCTGACATGCTGGCCAGGTCGCGGAAGTAGTCGCCGACCGCGGTCGGGACCACGTTGAGAATCAGTACCGTCGGGCCGACCACGAAGACGAAGACCGCGAGCAGTACCGCGAGCACCATGTTGGTGTTGGACAGCCACTGGATGCCCTTGGCTACCCCGGAAACCGCCGAGGCGATGAACGCCACGGTGAGCACCACGATGATCGTCACCAGCAGGGCATTGCCCGGACTGTAGAGCCAACCGTTGGCCTCGAACCCGGCGCCGATCTGTAGTGCGCCGAGTCCCAGCGAGGCCGCCGAGCCGAACAGCGTGGCGAAGATCGCCATGATGTCGATGGCCTTGCCCGCCGGACCTGCTGTGGTCTTCCCGAGTAGTGGCCAGAAGGCGGCGCTGATCAGCTGCGGCCGGCCGCGCCGGTAAGT
>DASQVB010000388.1:0-4180 GCA_035640975.1 Pseudonocardiaceae bacterium | reverse complement strand
GGGACGCCCAGCTCGCGCAGCTCGGCCTTGTCCCGCTCGAACATCCGGAAGAACGCCTCGTCGGAGGGCGCCTCGGTGTAGCCGGGCACGATCCGCCGGATCCGTTCGGCAGGCAGGTGCTGCCGGCTGGACAGCAGGCAGAGCACCAGGTTGACCAAGCGCTCAGCGCGGGCGGAGGACACGGGGGCAGCCTACGGCTGCGGCTCACAGCGAGGCGATGAGCCGCTCCACCCTCTCGTCCACGGCGCGGAACGGGTCCTTGCACAGCACGGTGCGCTGGGCCTGGTCGTTGAGCTTGAGATGCACCCAGTCAACGGTGAAGTCGCGGCCCGCGGCCTGGGCGGCGGCGATGAAGTCTCCACGCAGCTTCGCCCGGGTGGTGGCAGGTGGGGTGTCCTTGGCGGCCTCGATCTCACCGTCGTCGGTGACCCGGTCGACCAGCGCTTTGCGCTGCAGCAGGTCGAACAGCCCCCTACCACGGCGGATGTCGTGGTAAGCGAGGTCCAGCTGAGCGATTCGTGGGTTGGACAGGTCCATCCCATGCTTGGCCCGGTAGCGCTCCACCAGCCGGTGCTTGATCGCCCAATCGATCTCGCGGTCGATCAGGCTGAGATCTCCCTGCTCGACGGCGCCCAGGGTGCGATCCCACAGCTCCATCACGCGGTCAGTCAGCGGGTCGGAACCGCGGCGGGCAACGTGCTCGGCAGCACGCGTGTAGTACTCCCGCTGGATGTCCAGTGCGGAGGCCTCGCGGCCACCGGCCAGCCGCACCCCGCGCCGGCCGGTGAGGTCGTGACTGATCTCGCGGATCGCTCGGATCGGGTTGTCCAGGGTGAAGTCGCGGAACGCGACGCCCTCCTCCACCATCTCCAGCACCAGGTTGGCGGTACCCACCTTGAGCAGCGTGGTGACCTCGGACATGTTCGAATCACCGACGATCACATGCAGGCGGCGGTACCGTTCGGCATCGGCGTGCGGCTCGTCCCGGGTGTTGATGATGGGGCGCGACCGGGTGGTGGCCGAGGACACTCCCTCCCAGATGTGCTCAGCCCGCTGCGAAAGGCAGTACACCGCGCCGCGCGGTGTCTGCAGCACCTTGCCCGCGCCGCAGACCAGTTGTCGGGTGACCAGGAAGGGCAACAGCACGTCAGCGATCCGGGAGAATTCACCAGCCCGGGCCACCAGGTAGTTCTCGTGACAGCCATAGGAGTTGCCCGCGGAGTCGGTGTTGTTCTTGAACAGGAAGATGTCCCCGCCGATGCCCTCGTCGGCCAGCCGGCGCTCGGCATCGACCAGCAAATCCTCGAGGATCCGCTCGCCGGCCTTGTCGTGGGTCACCAGCTGGGCCAGGTCGTCACACTCCGCGGTGGCGTACTCCGGATGTGAGCCCACATCGAGGTACAGCCGGGAGCCGTTGCGCAAGAAGACGTTCGATGATCGACCCCACGAGACCACCCGGCGGAACAGGTAACGGGCGACCTCATCCGGCGACAGCCGGCGCTGGCCGTGGAAGGTGCAGGTGACCCCGAACTCAGTCTCGATGCCGAAGATCCGACGCTGCATGCCTTCCACCCTAGGCTGCCGGGACGGTCCTGCAGGCCGTCCGTACGGGCTCACTTACGCTGCAGGGGTGCTGGAATGGGTGCGCCGAGCGGCGCAGAAGATCAACCGTGCCGACCGTGAGCTGGTGCGCCGGACCGCGGCCATCCCACCCTCAGCTGCCGACGAGGGCCTCAAGCGGCTCACCAGAACGGCCAACCACAGCTTGCTGTGGTTCGCGGCGGCGGCGGTGCTGTCCTGCCGCAAGGGTGTCACCCGGCGCGCCGCATTCCGTGGTGTGGCAGCGATCGGTGGGGCCAGCCTCACCACCAACGCGCTGGCCAAACCGCTGATGCCGCGCCGGCGGCCGGCGTGGGAAGACGTCCTCGTGCCACGCCGGCTGAGGCGCGACGAGCGCCCCAGCTCATCGTCATTCCCCTCCGGCCACGCGGCGTCGGCGGCGGCGTTCACCACTGCGGTGACGATGGAATGCCCCGCCGTGGGGCTTGCGGTGGTCCCGGTTGCGGCGGTGGTGGCCTACTCCCGGCTGCACACCGGCGTGCACTATCCCTCCGACGTGCTTGCCGGGATGCTGCTGGGCAGCGGCGTCGCGCTGGCCACCCGGCGATGGTGGCCGTTGCGGGTCGGCGAAGCGGTCGCGAGTGAACACCCGGCGCGGGTGCCCGCGCTGCCTGCTGGTGACGGTCTGGTCGTACTGATCAACGCCGGTTCCGGAGCCGACGGCGAGCACCCCGGTACCGAGCTGGCCGCCGCCTGGCCCGCAGCCCGGCAGGTGGTCATCGAACCTGGGGGTGATCTGGTCAAGCAACTGGAGGCGGAGCTGGACGCCTCTGACCGGCCGCCGGCGCGTGCGGTGGCGGCCGCCGGTGGCGACGGGACGGTGGCGGCGGTGGCGGCGGTGGCGGCCAGCCGGGGGTTGCCTCTGGTGGTGGTGCCGGCCGGCACGCTGAATCACTTCGCCCGGGACATCGGGGTGACCGAGGTGTCCGACGCCATCGACGCGGTGCGCGCCGGCAGCGCTATGGCGGTGGACCTGGGCGGAGTGCAGGTTGATGATGCGCCGCCGCGCTGGTTCGTCAACACCGCCAGCCTCGGCGGTTATCCCGACCTGGTGCAGCTGAGGGAGCGAAGGGAAGCGCGCTGGGGCAAGTGGCCGTCGGCGGCGCTCGCGCTGATCCGGGTGCTCCGGGAGGCAGATCCACTGGTGGCCCGCATCGACGGTAAGCCGCGCAAGGTGTGGCTGATCTTTGTGGGCAACGGCCTGTATCGTCCCCGTGGCTTCGCGGCCGCAGCCCGGCACCGGCTGGATTCCGGGATGTTCGACGTCCGTTACATCCGTGCTGACGTGCCGCTGTCTCGGACCCGATTCCTCATCGGAGCACTGTCCAGCGCCCTGGAGCGAAGCCGAACCTACGTCCAGCAGGAGCGTGCTGAGGTGCGGATCGAAATTCTCGGCCCGTCGGTGGCGCTGGCCGCCGACGGCGAGGCCATCACGGAAGGACGCCGGTTCCGGTTCTTCACCCGACCCGCTGCGCTGCAGGTGTACCGCCCGGCACGCTGACGGGATTCTCCGTTAGCTGCCGGGGCTGGACCCGCCGTTGGTGCCGTTGGTGTCGGTACCCTCGCCCGGCGGCGTCGAGTCCGGGGTGTCCCCGTCGGGTTCGGTCGTCGCGGTGTCGGTACCGGGTAACAGCGCGGTCAGCGCCGCCCCGGTGATCCGCCGGAAAGCGCGCTGCGGCCGGGACCGGTCCAACACCGCAACCTCGAGCTGGCCGACGCCCAGGGTGCGCTGTCCGGTCCCATTGACGCTGGTGGAGGCCGAGCTCAGCGCGGCCACTGCGGCGGCGACGGCTTCAGTGGTGTCCATGTCCTGCCGGAAGGACTCCTTGAGCGCCGTGGAAATGACCTCGGCCTGGCCGCCCATCACGACGAAATCCGGCTCGTCACCGATCGAGCCGTCGTAAGTCAGGTGATAAAGCTGGTCGGAGTCCTGATCGACACCCACCTCGGCGACGCACAGCTCCACCTCGAAGGGCTTGTGCTGCTCCGAGAAGATCGTGCCGAGGGTCTGGGCGTAGGCGTTGGCCAGGGCCCGCCCGGTCACATCACGCCGGTCGTAGGTGTAACCGCGGATCTCGGCGTGCCGGATGCCGGCTTGGCGCAGATTCTCGTACTCGTTGTAGCGGCCGACGGCGGCGAAGCCGATCCGATCGTAAATTTCCGAGATCTTGTGCAACGCGGTGGACAGGTTCTCGGCAACGAACAGCACCCCGCGGGAGTAGCTGAGGACTACCACACCGCGGCCCCGGGCGATGCCCTTGCGGGCAAGTTCCGAGCGGTCGCGCATGATCTGCTCGACCGAGGCGTAGAACGGCATCGTCACAGCGGGAGCTCCTGGGTGGCGACGGGCTCGGCAGCGAACCCGAATGTCTTCGGCTGGGAGTGTCCTGGGAACGTCGAGGAGTGGGCTGGGCGGCAGGGTTCAAGGTGATCGGCGCGGCATCAGCCTCCGGGCTTTCGCCTGCGGGCTTCCAGTACGACATCGACAACCTGAGCCGCCTGTTCGTCAGGAAGCCTGGCGGCCCCGTCCGCAGCGGTGATGGTGATCACCACTGGGTAG
>DASQVB010000387.1:0-7882 GCA_035640975.1 Pseudonocardiaceae bacterium | reverse complement strand
CCATCTAGTCGGTATTGACATATCGGATGGTATGCTAAAACTCACCCTTCTTTCGGGCGAGTTTTAGCATACCATCCGATATGTCAATACCGACTAGATGGTGGTAGCCGAGCGGCGAAAGGATCTCACCTATCATCCCGGTGCCTGCTCCTGCATCGAGCACCGACTGGTCTTTGGGCTGTACATAGCGGCCAAGGAGTCCCGCCGCAACCGCGGGCGTGGAGTATCCATAGCTCAATATTCTTTTCTCGTAATCCTCGGCCCAGGTGTTATAGATGCCCTCGGCCTCCCGGCTGCTCTTGGCGTCGGTTGCGGTATTCGTGCTGTAAATTCTTGGCATACCTCTTGACTTGCCGGTACCAACCAATCACTGCCTCCCGTGTGCTCGCGGCCTTCGAGAAGGCCCCAGGAATGCCCGGGTGTGTATTACACTTTACATGCACTTGCGAGTCCGCCCGGAAGAGGTCGAAGCGTGACGCGATCAGCCAGGCTGGAAAGCCCGTTGAGGGTAGCGCCGTGGTGGGGGGACAGGTGCCGCTCGACTACCGCCACCGGCCGTTCGGACACAGGTGGACGAGGCAGCCGAGTACGGCCCGCTCCGGCTGACGACCGCGGTCGGCCGTCTGGCGGAGATGATGCAACCGGGGTTCGAACCAACCTAGGTGTTTCTCACCGGGGCACTCGGCTCGATTTCACCAGCGGCGGTCCCGCGGGGAGGGCCGGGACGGCTACGTTACGCGGCTCGGCGGGCTCTGCCGGATATCGCCGAGCACCTGGCCGCCCGGTTCGGCCCCGGGCGTGAGCTCAAATAACGGACCGATGACCGACGTCGGTCACGCGACCCCCGTGCTCCGCGCCATCCGGACCGGGTCGTGTGCGCCATGACCGACAAGCCAGGGACAGCACGCAACTCGATGCCGTGCTCGACCCCGCCCGCTTCGCGCCGAGCGCCGGTAGCCATCACCTGCACCACGTCGTCGCCACGACCGACCCGCCAACGCTGCGCGTGTTGCGGATGGTTTCCCCGGCATGATCCAACGTTCCGCGGCGGCCATAACGATCTGCATCGATTAACGCTCACCGCCGAATACGGGTTCGCCCCCCGACGAGCACTGGCCTATTCATCGACGTCGGCCCATCACAGCCACGATGCTGCTCGCGACGCATGCACTCGGCTCGCCGCCGGCCCGGTGAGCTCGTTAGCCGCGGCGCAATCGGACCCACTCAAGCGCAAGCCTTCCAGCGCGTCCGGTGAGCACCGGCGGCTGTGTAGGAGGCGTTTGACGCTCTTGAGGCTCAAGCTGTGGGCAGCGGCGAGGGAGGCGGCGGTGGCGCCTTGGCAGTGGCGGTGATGAGGTCGGCGATGTTGCCCTCGTTGAGGCGCTCGCGTAAGTGCCACGGGCACCGGGCGCTCGACTCTGGAGTAGGTCGGGGTCCGGTGAGTGCCTCGCGCGAAGCTGCAGGTCAGTGGCTTGCGGAGTGCGAGTAGGCGGCCAGTACCTCCACCGTTGACTGCCCAGGTTGCTGGCCTGGGCAATCACGTTTTCTGGTGTGCGAGTCCCTATCTCATTCCCGCCGCTACCGACGACTTAGACCGCGCTTGCGGTCACGAGCCCACTGCCGGATCAGGGAAGTCCATCCTTCTGGTCGTTTCACCTCGTCATAATCACGGATTACGAATGGCCTCATGCCCCGATGGGCAGTGAGCTGGCAGGTATTCAGCCAGTTTCAGCGAGGTGATTGGACATGCAGCAAGGTCAACTGAACGAGGGCGACTACGACCGCGAGCGCTTCGAGGAGCGTGTCTGGAGGCTGGCCCGGCAGCGTGACATCGGGCGGCGACGGATCCTTGGACTGATCGGTCTCGCCGGTGCCGGCAGCGTCCTGGCCGGATGCGGCTGGAGTGGTGGGGAGCGTCGGATGGAACCGGCCAACAGCACCACCACGACTGACGCGTCCGCTGCCCCGGCGCCATGGGTAAAGCCCGTTCCCGAGGACAAGTTCGTCATCCACAAGACCAACGCCGAGATGCGCTGGGAACAGATGCGGGGACGGGGATACACCACGCCGAACGACTTGTTCTTCATCCGCAATCACACCAAGACGGCACGAATTGATCGGGGTGGCTGGCGGCTGCAGGTGCAGGGAAGTGGCGTCGCTCGTCCCCTCGACCTTGGCTACGACGAGTTGGTGAAGCTAGGGCAGACCACGGTGACCCGCTTCGTCGAGTGCGCCGGCAATGGGCGGGTGTTTTTCGGCGAGGCCCAGGGACACAAGGCCGAGGGAAGCCCATGGCGGCTGGGCGCGATCGGGGTGGCGCAATGGACCGGAGTACCTCTTGGCGTCGTCCTCGACCGGGCAGGGGTCAAGCCAACAGCCCGGGACATCATGCCCGTCGGGCTCGACGAGTTGATGGTGCGCCGGCCGATGCCGCTGGCCAAGGCGATGGCCGAGGACACCCTGCTGGTCTATGGCATGAACGGCGAGGATCTTCCAGCCGATCACGGGGCGCCAGTCCGGACCCTCGTACCCGGCTGGGTCGGGGCGGCCAACGTCAAGTGGGTGGGGCGGTTGGAAGTGTCAGAGCAACCACTGCTGTCGGAGTGGAACACCACCTCCTATGTACTCCTGGGCCCGGGCTACCAGCCCCAGGGCCCAGCCAAGGGACCGGTGTTGACCACCCTGGGGGTGAAAAGTGCCCTCGAGTTGGCCTGGCCAGCCGCCCTGACACGCGGCCACCAGACCGTCTCCGGCCGCTCGTGGTCGGCTACGGGCAAGATCCGCCAGGTGGAATACCGAGTCGACGACGGACCTTGGCGTCTGGCCCGCCTCGCAGGCATCAACGAGCCCACCGCCTGGACGCAGTGGTCCCTTGACTGGGATGCCACACCCGGGTTTCACACCCTGCGTACTCGCGCCACCGATGACCAGGGCAACACCCAACCCGACAGCTGGCCCTTCAACCAGCAGGGCTACCTCTACGGCGCCGTAGTCGCCCACCCGGTAACGGTGGCCTGACCACCACCGTGCCCTGGCTCCAGCGTCCACGAGCGCCGGCCGATCCGCTTCAGGTCCTTCTTGGCCGCCCGTTCAACCCGGATCTCAGGCATCCGCTGCAGCCGAGGCCCCTCGGCGTCCAGTTCGACGATCACGTCATCGAGCGGCTGACCGCAGCCCGAGCCGTCGATCCGGTGCCCGATGTGCCGCCGCCGACGTCAACACCTCCACACCGAGCTAGGTCCATACGCCTAGCTGGCGATCGGCGACTGGCCGTCCGACAAGGGACCCCACCGGACAGACTGATCAACTGGGGAGAGAGTCCTGAACAGCCGCGAGTGATGTTCGTTAGCGGTTCGGCTTACGGGGCCGCGGCCCGCGGTTGGTCCTGTGATTCCGTGTGGCACGGATGAGGGGAGTTGGCTGCTGAGCGTCCCGAGCGGTGACGGGTGACGGGTGACGGATGCTCAGGTGGGGATCTCCGGCAGCGGTGGTTGGTAGATGGGCAGGAAGCGGGGATGTACCCATAGGTAGCGGCCCTGGGCGTCAGCGACCCGACGCAGGTCGGCGAATGTGGGGTCCTGCTGTCTGAGCGTGGCGTGCAGGGTGTGTGGCACGCCGCCTTGGGCTCGAATGAGGCGGTCGCGGTCGGGTTGGTTCTCGATGCCCTCGCTGGAGCCGGTTACGTCGGCCCGGCCGGCGAAGTCCGCCGCGGCGGCCAGTGTTTCCTTGCCCAGGGCTAGCTGCTCCTTCACTGTGTTCCATTGGGCGGTGCTCAGCTCCAGCTCGGTACTGGCAAGGCCGATCCCGAGGAAGGGCTTGATCAGCAGGGATGTGGCCTTGAGCAGTGGAACGGCTTTGACCCACCAGTCCCTGGGCATCCACCGTGTAGACCCCGGCCTTGGGGTCGTCGGGCTCAAGCGCATGGACGGGCCAGCGGGAATGCTCGCAGTACAGGGTCAGTTTCATCTGCCTGGACGTCCATCCCGGTCGCAGCAACGTCGTGTCGAGCGCCACCAGGCTGAATAGCCGCGGACCGTCTGCGGCCTCGTCGTCCAGGCTGCGCATGATCCGGGTGAGCGCCGTGTCTTGGCGGGCGAGCTTGGCCTTGAGCGTGTCGTCGAGGCTGTCGATCCTGGTAAGAACCCGCTCGGTGCCGGTCGCCTGACCTGCGCGGAGCTCGTAGAGTCCGGCCTGGATGTCAGCTAGCACAGTCCTCTGGTCGGCAGCGGTGGCCGCCGTGTCGCTCGCACCGAGCAGGGTGTCGATGCTGATCCATTCCTGACAGCCAGAGGTGCTGCAGGGGAACTCGTCGCGCTGGCGATCCTTGGCCTCGATCAGTTTGTCGCGGTCGAACAGTCCTCGGCCGGGCTTGCCGAGGCCGCAGACGGTCTGACATGGGATTAGAGCGCGAGTGGTCAGGCCAGCCCAGAAGCCGTCAACGCAGTCGCGAACCTCATCAGTGACCTGGCGCAGGTAGCCGTGCGGATCGGGGCCGCGGACCTCGATGCGCACCCCGTCGGGGGTCAGCGTGACGAAGGCCCGAGCGCCTTAGCGGCTTTGCACGACCAGTCCGCCGCTCCAATGCGCGCCGTCCGGTGCCTGGGTGCGGTCCATGGCCTGCCGATGCAGCCGCACGATAAGCCGGTAGATCAGCCCCTGGGGGGCAACTTGGCGGTCGGTGTCCTTCTCCACAATCTGGCAGATTTCGACCGCTTCCGGCTCGCCGGCTCGGAACGTCTCCCACGCCGTGCCCAGGTCCGGTCGGCCGGAGGGGACCAACTGCCCGACCAGGCTTACCGGCTCTCCCGCGTCCAGCTCAGGCACTCGGTAGGTCAGCTCGAACCGCTCCATCAACCGCAGGAAAAGCTGCTGCTGACCGTGGCTGTACGGATCATGCCCGTCGGCGGTCGGCCGGCTCCAGATCCGACCGAATAGCCGGTGTGGCACCAGCCCGCCGGACTCTCCGGCCTCCCGGATCTCCAGGACGGCCGCGATCGCCACGCTGAGCCAGGCCGGTCTCACGACCACGATCTGCGCCAACGCTGGTTCGTCGGCGTAGTGGATCCAGTGGCCTAGGGCGTGTGAGTTGATTGCCAGTGAGCGTGCGTCCACCGGGCTTAGCCAGTTCTTTTCCGCTATCCGGTAATAGTCTTCGTAGGTGAGTGACTGCTCACCCGTTTCGGCCAGTGCCTCGCGGGTTCGCAGCCAACTGTCCGGGTACCACCGTCGACAGTGCGGCGTGCCGGCGGCGGTTTCGGCGATCGCCGCCCGCAGCTCGCACAGGGTTTCTGGGTTTTTGCTGTCCACTGTGTGGAAGCTGACGATAAGCGGCCCAAATCGCTCTTGTAACCGGATTTCGTCGATCGATGAAACGCGTGAGGACGGGCCACCATGGGTGGCGACGACATGAACGCGGGCATCGGCGCCGGCGCGGTGCTGGATCATCGCTAACCACTGCTCGACCATGCCGACCTCGGGCCCTTCCCGAGGTTTCCATACCACCAGGTAGACCGCTGGCGCGGTGAAAAACAGCTGATGGGTCGGCCGGTAGACCTGCTGGCCGCCGAAGTCCCAACCGTTCAGTGTGATCGCCTGGCCGGCGTGCTCCACCTCGACGGGCTTGATCTGCAACCCATGAGTCCGGTCGCGATGCTCGACCCACGGCTCGTCGCGTAGGGCCGCCAACAACGAGCTCTTGCCCACCGCGCCCTCGCCCACCAATATCAGTTTCACCTCGGCGAGCTCTACCCCCTCCTGGTCGATGAAGCGGAGGAACGCCAGCAGCTCGTGTGTTCCCTCGGCGGCGGCAGCCAGCATCTCCTGCGGCAGCGGATTATCTGCGATGTTCAGGACCCTCATCTCGTCAGCATGCCGAGACTTGGCGGTGCGCTGAGCTGGTTATCGGACAGGTCGAGCTGGGTGAGGGCGGTGAGGTTGCCCAGCGACTCTGGCAGCGCGCTGAGCTGGTTGCCGGCCAGGTCAAGCTGGGTGAGGGCGGTGAAGTTGCCCAGCCAGTCCGGCAACGCGCTGAGCTGGTTGCCGGACAGGTCAAGCCCGGTGAGGGCGGTGAGGTTGCCCCGCGAGTCTGGCAGCGCGCTACCAGCGCATAGTCATGCAGGGTGAGTCGGCGGTGCAACGTCCTCTTCTAATGAGTTCCGAACGATCCGATCCTGGCTATGGATGCCTGGGCAATACTCGGGACTGTTGAGCCCTTTCCACCGGCGGGCGGTGTGCCCAGGGTCGGGTCGTTCCGCAAGCTCGGTATCGCGCTGACGCCTGGTCCTCTTCCGGGAAGCGAATCCCTTTCGGCAGACGGGTCGCGGTGCGGTGCCGGGGGTGGCGGCCCGGCGCGCTGTGCGCGTGCCTGGACACCTCTTGGCCGGTCATGCCGCGTGCAAGACCGGCGGGGCGCGGCGTGTCCGGGTCGCTGCCGTGGCCTGTTGATCCAGGCTTGTCGATCGTGGTTCGAGCCCGTCCGCACGGCGCACACCTCGCTATTCGGGAGCCGCTGAGCTCTGACGCGAAGACCGGGACCGTGTGGGTTGCTGGGATCGCGAACGGCTCCATCGGAGGGAAGGCCATAGAGCCTCGTCATTAGGGCGCCGCGCGTTCTCGCCAGGGTCTTTGACCACAAGGGACACACCGACCGCATGGAAAGTGAGCACACGTGAAGGTGTATTGCGGGATCGACTGGGCGGAGAAGCACCATGACATCGCCCTTGTCGACGCCGACGGGCAACTGGTAGCCAAGCGGCGCATCAACGAGACTGTCGAGGGGTTCGCAGAGCTGGCCGCGATGCTGGCCGAGGCCGGCGACAACGCCGAGGACCCGATCCCGGTAGCCATCGAGACCTCGCGCGGGCTGCTGGTCGCCGCGTTACGCGCCACCGGCCGGCCGGTCTACCCGATCAACCCGATGGCGGTAGCCCGCTACCGGGAGCGGCATTCGGTGTCGCGCAAGAAGTCCGACCACCTCGACGCGATGACCCTGGCCAACATCTTGCGCACCGACGCCCACATGCACCGGGCCCTGCCCCAGGACACCGAGTTGGCTCGCGCGATCGCCGTGCTCGCCCGCGCCCACCAGGACGCGACCTGGCGGCGCACCAAGGCGACCAACGAACTGCGCTCCCTGTTGCGCGAGTACCACCCCGGCTTCCTGGCCGCCTTCGCCGGCGGCAACGCCACCAACTTGGCCAGCCCAGACGCCCGCGCGGTGCTGGCCATCGCGCCAACCCCGGCGGCCGCGGCCAAACTGACCAAGGCCCGCATCGCCGCGGCGCTGCGCCGAGCAGGCCGCAAACGCGGCGCCGACCAGCTCGCCGCCAGGCTGCACGAGGCGCTGCGCCGCCCGCAGTTGCGCCAGGACCCGCTGGTGGAGCAGGCGATGGGCGCTCAGGCCCTGCACCTGCTGGCTACCCTGGACACCGAGTGCGCCAGCGTCGAGCAACTCGGCCAGGCCACAGCCCAGGCGTTCGCCCAGCACCCCGACTACCAGATCATCACCAGCTTCACCGGCCTCGGCGATACGACCGGGGCCCGCGTGCTCGCCGAGATCGGCGACGACCGAACCCGCTTCGCCGACGCCCGCTCACTTAAGGCATACGCCGGCTCCGCCCCCGTCACCAGAGCCTCCGGCCGCAGTCTGTCGATCACCCACCGGCGAGTGAAGAACGACCGTCTGGCCGCCACCGGCTTCGTCTGGGCATTCGTCGCCGCCGCGCACTCACCCGGAGCCAGCGCCCTCTACTACCGCCGCCGCGAGCACGGCGACCGACATGCCGCCGCCCTGCGCAACGTGTTCAACCGGCTCATCGGCTGCCTGTACCACTGCTTGCAAACCGGCCAGGCATACGACGAAACCAAGGCCTTCCCAACACAG
>DASQVB010000386.1:0-9123 GCA_035640975.1 Pseudonocardiaceae bacterium | reverse complement strand
CCCGTTCCGGCGGCCCCATCAGCCTGGCCATGATGCTGGCCGCGCATCCTGAGCGGTGGCGACCCCTGGTCGACTACCGCATCGACACCCGCTGGTACCGGTTGCTGGAGCGCACCGAACAGCACGAGGTATGGCTGCTGTCCTGGCTTCCCGGCCAAGGCACCGATCTACACGACCACGGGCCGGCATCGGGGGCCTTCGCGGTCGCGGCGGGCACGCTGACCGAGCGGGTGGTTGCCACCAGGCCCGGTCGCCCTCCAGTAGAGGTCACCCGCGAGCTGGTTGCTGGGCACTGCCGTGCCTTCGGCCCGCACTACGTTCACCATGTCGCCAACACGGGGACGGTGCCCGCGGTCAGCGTGCACGTGTATACCCCGGGCCTGTCGCTGATGAACTGCTACCAGGTGGAGTCTGGGCAGCTGCGCCATGCCGGGGTGGAGCAGCCCGGGGTGGACTGGTGAGCCGTCCCGCCGGCTCCCGCAGCATCGACCAAATGCTGGCGGACGCCCGTTCGCGACTGCAGCGTCTGACACCTGCCCAGGCGCATGATGCCCTCGCCGCTGGTGCCCTACTGGTAGACATCCGGCCAGGCTGGCAGCGCGCCGCGGAGGGGGAGGTGCCGGGGGCACTGGTGGTCGAGCGCAACCATCTCGAGTGGCGTTTCGATCCGGCATGTGATGCCCGGTTGCCGCAGGCCACCGGCTACAACGTGCAGGTGATCGCGCTCTGCTCCGAGGGCTACAGCTCCAGCCTAGCCGCGGACTCGCTCGGCACCCTGGGCCTGCACCGCGCCACCGACGTGATCGGCGGATTCCAAGCCTGGTCAGCCAGCGGCCTCCCCGTCCGCCCCCGCCGACATGGAGACCTATCGGGGTTATGACGGCACCGATAGGCCCGATATGTCTCCATGTCGGGGGAGGGCGGGGCGGTGGATGACGTGGGGTGGCACGGGGGTGTCGGGGGATAGGCGGGGACAGGGGGCTGGGCTTCCCCATTGGGTGGTCAAGGGGAGCACTCCGGCCCACGCTCGGTTTGCCGAAACGTCCGAGTCGTCATCCGCCGGTGGACCGGTTCGAATCTTCAGCGAGGCCTCGAGCAGGGAAAGCGCGAGCACTGTGGTGGCGGCGAGTTCCTTGCGGGTGGGCTGGCGGCTGTGCTCCCAGGAGCCGGGCGCGAGGTGCTCGACCAGCGTACGAAGACCGTGCCGCAACTCGTTGTCATCGGTGACCTTGCGCACCGTGCCGTGGATCACAGCGCTGGCGTAGTTCACGGAGTGGTGGAACGCCGAGCGGGCATAGACCACACCGTCTAGCCGGGTCACCGTGACGCAGACCGGCGCCCCCTGCGACGCGACCAGCAGGCTCGCCGCGCCACTGGAGCCGTGCAGATAGAGGGTGTCGCCGTCGCGCCCGTACCCAGTGGGCAGCACCACCGGGGCGCCGTCGAGCACCAGCCCCAGATGGCAGACCAGCGCGGAGTCAAGCAGTGCGTTCAGCTCGGCGGGGTCATAGCAAGCCCTGTTGCGGTTGCGGCGCAGCGTGCTGCGCGCGGTGGGGGACAACATCATGGTCACCACGGTGACCGGTGAAGTGGCATGCTGGAACAGCCATTGCGTAATAGTTATGAAAGGCCACTTGTGCTGCCCGAAGACTTGCCACTGGCGCTGGATCGTCAGGATGCCCGGCCGCTGGCAGTGCAGCTGACCGATGAGTTGCGGGCGGCCGCCGGATGTGGGGCGGTGCGGATAGGGGATCGGTTGCCGTCCACCCGGGCCTTGGCCACCACGCTGGGCGTCAGCCGCACGGTGACCGCGGCGGCGTACGACGCACTGCAGGCCGAGGGGTGGATCGGTGGGCGAAGGGGAGCGGGTACGTACGTCATCGCCGCGCCCGGTGTGCCGGCACCGCCGCACACCGGCCCATCTCCCGTCCCAGAGCAGCAGCCTGAGCGTGGGATCGACCTGCGACCCGGCTCGCCCTGGTCGGCAGGCTTGCGCCGGGCGGCATGGCGGCGCGCCTGGCGGGCCGCCGCCGACGCAGAGGTGCTCACTCGTTCGGCGGAGGCTGGCCTGCCGGAGTTTCGGACCGCGGTAGTCAATCACCTGCTGCGCCACCGTGGACTGGCGGTGGCACCGGACGCCGTGCTGGCCACCGGCGGCACCACCGCGGCGGTCGCCGAGCTGGCCGCCGTGCTGCTGCGACCCGGCGACGTGGTCGCGGTGGAGGAACCGGGTTACCCGCGGGCAGTGGGGGCCCTGCGAGCTGCCGGATTGCGGGTGCTGCCCGCCCCGGTGGACTCCGGAGGGCTGGTGGTCACCGCGCTGCCCGACCACGCCAGGGCGGTGTACTGCACTCCGGCGCATCAGTACCCGCTGGGCGCCACCCTTTCCGCGAGCCGCCGGCTGGCGTTGGTGGCCTGGGCCCGCGAGCGCAGGGCGTGGGTGCTGGAGGATGACTACGACGGGGAACTGCGCTATCACGGTGTACCCCTGCCACTGCTGGCTGCCGTGGGCGAGCGCCTGCGCGCGGGGGATGTGGTGGTACATCTCGGTACCGCGAGCAAGATCCTCACCCCGACGCTGGGTGTCGGTTGGATGGCCGCTCCCGGCGAGGTGGTGGCCGCGGTCTGCGCGTACCGGTCCAACATCGGGGTACGGCCGTCGCCGGCCGGTCAGCGGATCCTCACCGCATTGGCGGTGTCCGGAGACCTTTCCCGGCACCTGCGCCGGGTCCGCCGAGAACTGCTCGCCCGGCGCGACCTGCTGGTCGGCGCACTGCGCGCGGCGGGCCTGTCGGTACGCGGCGACCAGGCGGGCGCGCACCTGGTGGTCGACCTACCGGGGGAGGAAGCCGAGCGCAGCGCGGTACGCCGCGCACGGTGTGAAGGGCTGTTACTGGACGGGCTGGCACGCTGCCACGACGGCCCGTCCATTCACTACGGGGTAGCTCTGGGTTACGCCGGACTGTGCAACCGGTCGGCGTTTGCCGTGGTACTGCCCGAGCTGACGGCCGTGCTGGCGGCGGCGCAGGGACCGCCGGGTCGCCGGTAGTAGGGTCTGCCGCCATGACGGATCGCAGACTGCGCGTCGCCGTCGTCTTCGGCGGCCGCAGCAGCGAGCACGCGATCTCCTGCGTCTCGGCAGGCAGCGTGCTGACCCACTTGGACCGGACGCGATTTGATGTCATCCCGGTGGGCATCAGCCCTGATGGCGCCTGGGTGTTGGGTACCGCAGAGCCGGCTGAACTGGTGATCCGGGATCGGGCGCTTCCCGCTGTGGATGATGGCGCGGTGGCGCTTGCGTTGCCCAGTGATCCAACCAGGCGGGAACTGGTGCGCATCGCGGGCGCCCGGTCCGGCGAGGTCCTCTCTGCGGTTGATGTGGTGTTCCCGGTGCTGCACGGGGCCTTTGGTGAGGACGGCACGATCCAGGGGCTGCTGGAGCTGGCCGACCTCCCCTATGTCGGCTCGGGCGTGCTGGCTAGCGCGGCGGGAATGGATAAGGAGTTCGCCCGCAAGCTGCTGGGCATGGAGGGTTTGCCGGTCACCGATGCCGTGGTACTGCGCTCCGATCGTGCCACCCTGACTCCGGAGCAGCGCCAGCGGCTGGGCCTGCCGGTCTTCGTCAAACCGGCCAGAGCGGGCTCGTCGATGGGTATCACCAAGGTATTGGACTGGTCTGAGCTGGACTCGGCGATCGCCACCGCCCGCGCGGTCGATCCCAAGGTTCTCGTTGAGGCGGCGGTGATAGGTCGCGAGATCGAATGCGGCGTACTGGAGTTTCCTGACGGCCGGATCGAAGCATCCTTGCCTGCGGAGATTCGCCTGGTGGCCGCGGACGCCGCGGGCTGGTACGACTTCGACGCCAAGTATCTCGACGACGCGTGCGAGTTCGATATCCCAGCCAAGCTTGACGACGACGTCACTACCGCACTGCGGGCGATGGCTGTTTCTGCGTTCCGTTCGCTGGACTGTCAAGGTCTGGCTCGGGTCGATTTCTTCGTCGAACCCGACGGCGCGTTGACCGTCAACGAGATCAACACGATGCCCGGCTTCACACCAATCTCGATGTATCCCCGGATGTGGGCGGTAACCGGAGTGGATTACCCCACTTTGCTCTCCACTCTGATCGACACCGCGATGGCCCGCGGGACTGGACTCCGCTGAAGTCCCTGCTCCGTTCGAGTGAATTGCAGCGTCCAATTCTCGTGCGGTCAGTTGAGTAGGTGGGTTCGTCCGTGTCGGAGTGGGCGTTCCCCGCACGGACGGAGACGGGCCACTGCGTCCTCGGTTGCGGTCGTGCGTATGATCTCGGCGGCTGGCGGGGAGGCGTCCCGATTTTTCCTTCATTCGAAAGCAACGACAACAGTGTTCCGGCCGGTGAGCACGACGCGACGCTCATCGAAGACGAGTCCGGCGACATCGCAGGTGATCGGAATCGGGATGGTTATCGGGCTCGGCACGCACAACCAGACGACGCCGACGATGACGTCGCTGACGAGTCCACCGCGCCTGCCGAGTCCACTGGGCTCACCGAGCCCATCGAGTCCACCGAGGTCTCCGGCGACGCGGTCGAGCCTCTCACCGGTACGGCGGTCGTCGAGACGGCCGATGAATGGGAGGGGCCGGAGGATTTCCGGTTCATCGTCCGCCCTTACACCTGGACCCAGGGGCGGACCCGACCGGTGCAGGAGCTCGCCGTCGAGACGTTGGTGTCCACCAGCGACATAGGCCGAGACGTCGCCACGGTCCGCTCTGCAGAACACTCGGCCATCGCTGGGTTGTGTGTGGATGTCCGCTCGGTCGCCGAGGTCGCGGCCCTGCTCGCGGTGCCGCTAGGGGTAGCTCGGGTGCTGCTCGCCGACATGATCGACACCGGCTTGGTATACGTGCATCGCAATCCGACCGAGTCCGGGAGCCCACCGGGCCTCTCACTGATGGAGCGGGTGCTGGCCGGGCTGCACCAGCTGTAGCGCGTTCAGCGCGGGATGTCCACGTCGCGCTGCGGCAGGATGTCCGCTATCACGGTGGCGACCTGCTGCAGCGGTCCGCTGCCGGTGGCCGGGGGTAGGTCCACCACAATGTAAACGGAGCGATCTACTGCAACCCAGGTACTCGTACCAGAGTTGGGTAGTCTGAGGAACTGCACTCCGGAGATCGTCAGCAGCCGCGAGGTCGCGGTGAGAGCGGCAGGCCGATCGAGTCCACAGCGCAGCACCACCGGCGGCTCACCCCACGCGGCCGCGCCAGCGGGGGCCGCGCCGGACGCCGTCGGACCAGCCAGCTGTCGCCGTTGCAGGGTGCCTTGCTCGCCGCCGTCCAGCTTGGCGGGCAGAACGGCCACCAGCCGCATGCAGTCCGCTGAGTCGGCCGCCGGCGCTGGGACGCTGACTAGCCCCAGCGGGCCCTGAGGTTGGCTCCGTACCTGCGCGGCGATGATGAGCACTACCACTACGAGCGCCACCGGCAGGGCCAACGCGATCCCGAGCAACCAGCGCGGGAGATTGGCTGCCGGGGTAATGGTCGACGGCGCCACTGCGGCTGCCGTCAGGACAGGTGCACGACGGGACACGTCAGCGTGCGGGTGATGCCGTCCACCTTTTGCACCCTGGCCACCACGAGCTGCCCCAGCTGGTCCACGTCGACGGCCTCGGCCCGCACGATCACGTCGTAGGGACCGGTGACGTCCTCCGCGCTCGCGACGCCGGGCAGGCTGGCAACCGCCGCGGCCACGGCGGCGGCCTTGCCGACTTCGGTCTGAATAAGGATGTATGCCTGAACCACGTGTGGCCCTTCGTCTTGGTGGTTCGATCGGAGTAGGAACGAAACCTACCTGGATCGGGGGTGTGGCCGTGTGTCCTGCCGGCGATACCACCTCAAACGTGCCGCCGCCCGAAGCCGACTCGGTGGCCGACCTCGGCGAGTTCGGATTGATTGACAGGATCACCTCGGCGCGGGATCTGCCACCGGCCACACTGCTCGGCCCAGGCGACGACGCAGCGGTGCTCAGTGCCGCGGATGGTCGAGTGGTGGTCAGCACCGATGTGCTCGTGGAGGGGGTGCACTTCCGGCTGGACTGGTCCACGCCGCACCAAGTCGGGCGCAAGGCGGTGGCCGCTAACCTGGCGGACATAGCGGCGATGGGTGCGGTGCCCAGCGGGCTGGTCGTGGGCTTGGCCGTACCCGGGCGCACCCCTGTGTCCACCGTGGACGATCTGGCTGACGGGATGTGGGAGGAGGCCACGCAGGCCGGCGTGGGCATTGTCGGTGGAGATGTGGTGGACGCGGCTGAGCTGGTTGTGTCGCTGACCGCGCTCGGCGACTTACAGGGCCGCGCGCCGGTCACCAGAGCCGGTGCTCAGGTAGGGGACGTGCTGGGGCTGTGCGGAAGGTTGGGTTGGTCAGCTGCGGGCCTTGCCGTGCTGCGCCGGGGATTTAGATCTCCGCTGGGCGTGGTGGGTGCACATCGCGTTCCCGAGCCGCCCTACGGTGCGGGGCCGCAGGCCGCTGCGGCGGGTGCCACGGCGATGATCGATGTCTCGGATGGCTTGCTCGCCGATGCTGGGCACCTCGCCGACGCGTCGGGCGTCAACATCGACATCGACTCAGCGGCGCTGGCGGTGCCTTCCCGGCTGATCGAAGTGGCCTCAGCGCTGGGCGCCGACGCGCGGCACTGGGTGCTCACCGGGGGAGAAGACCACGCGTTACTGGCGAGCTTCCCCGCCGGAGCCGCGCTGCCCGCGGGCTGGACGGCGATCGGGGCGGTGCGGGAGGGCCGTTGCGTCACCGTTGATGGCGAGCGCTATGAAGTGCTTCCAGCGGGCTGGAAGCACTTCTCGTGAGTGCGAAACAGTGTTCCGGCACGCAAATGCCACTCACGGGCAGCCGCTAGGCTGCCCGACCGTGCCCGCTGTTGATGAGATCGTGGAGACTGGCTGGGCCGGTGCACTGAGCCCGGTAGCCGAGCAGATTGCCGCCGCCGGGACGTTCCTGCGGGCCGAGATCGCCGCAGGGCGGCGCTACCTGCCAGCCGGACCCAATATCCTGCGCGCGTTCAGTCAACCGTTCGACCAGGTACGGGTACTCATCGTCGGCCAGGACCCCTACCCGACTCCGGGGCACGCGGTGGGGCTGTCGTTTTCGGTCGAGCCAGATGTGCGACCGCTGCCGCGCAGCCTGGCGAACATCTTCCGGGAGTACAGCGACGATCTCGGCCTGCTCACCCCGTCCAACGGAGACCTCAGCCCGTGGGCGCAGCGCGGTGTGCTGCTGCTCAACAGGGTGCTCACGGTCGAGCCCGGCCGGCCGGGGTCACACCGTGGCAAAGGGTGGGAGCAGGTCACCGAGCAGGCAATTCATGCCTTGGTGGCGCGTCCGGCGGAGCCGCTGGTGGCAATCCTGTGGGGTCGGGACGCGCGCACGTTGCGTCCGATGCTCTCCGACGTGCCGTGCATCGAGTCCGCGCACCCGTCACCGATGTCGGCTGACCGCGGGTTCTTCGGCTCCCGCCCCTTCAGCCGCGCCAACGGGTTGCTCGCTGACTTGGGGGCCGACCCGGTCGACTGGGCCCTGCCTTGACTTGGACGCTGCCCTAACCCTCGCCCTGCTGACGCTGCCAGCAACCGGGGCGTTCAGGAGCGGGTGACCTTGCCTGCCTTGAGACAGGAGGTGCAGACATTCAGGCGTCGGCGGGCGCTAGCGCCGATCTTTGCCCGGACGGTTTGGATGTTCGGGTTCCACCGGCGGTGGGTCCGCCGGTGCGAGTGCGAGACCGACATGCCAAAACCCGGTCCCTTGCCGCAAACATCGCACACGGCAGCCACGTCAGACACTCCCTGAGATATTCGTCGCGAGGATTCCCGGCAAGGGTAGCCGGACAGCGAGCGGTGCTGCACACCGGGGACAGCACCGGAGATGAGTAGCCTTCAACGCAGCCCCGCATGAAGGCGGTGAGGAGGAGCCGCAGTGTTGCAGTCGTTGGACGGGGTGGCGATCCGTCACTGGGCTGCCACCTGCTGCGATGCGCTCGCGGCGCACCGTGACGAGATCGACGCTCTCAACGTGTTCCCGGTCGCCGATTTCGACACCGGTTCCAACCTGTTGGCCACCATGCGAGCAGGATTGGATGCGGTGCTGCGGGATCACGGTGACGACCGGTCCCCACCGAGCAGCACCGTCGCGGTACTCGCTCGCGGTGCGCTGCTGGGGGCGCGGGGCAACTCCGGAGTGATCTTGTCCCAGATACTGCGCGGGCTCGCTGAGGCCCCGATCGGTGCGGCCTTGGATGGCGCAGCGCTGCGGGAGGGACTCCGCCGCGCCGGTGAGCTGGCTACCGCCGCGGTGTCCAATCCGGTGTCCGGGACGGTGCTAACCGTGCTGCACGATGCGGTTCAGGCGGCCATGGGTGTCCCATCCAACGATCTCGGTGAGGTGGCAGCGGCGGCCACCATCGCCGCAGCCGGGGCGCTGGCCGAAACCCCTCGTCAGCTTGACGTGCTGGCCGCAGCAGGAGTGGTGGATGCGGGCGGGCGCGGCCTGGTCGTGCTGCTGGAGGCACTGTTGACGGTGGTCACCGAGTGCCGGGGGATGGGGCTGACGGTCACTGCTGGAGTGTCTGCGCGCCCCGCGCCAGCATTGCCGGCGACTCAGCAGGCCGAATCATCTGGCTACGAGTACGAGGTGATGTACTCACTCGACGGTACCGACGAGGCCCGCACCGGCACATTGCGTGCCGAGCTCGCCGGACTCGGCGATTGTGTGTCAGTCGTCAGCTCGGGCTGGGGTACGGCAGCGCTGTGGAAGGTGCACGTGCACTGTTGCGATGTCGGTGCCGCGATCGAGGCAGGTATCCGAGCTGGACGACCGCACCGCATCACCGTGCTGCGCGTCACCGACCTGGCCTGTGTCGACCAGCAGAACCGCTTCAGCACCGGCCACGCGGTGCTCGCCATGGTCTCCGGCTCCAGGCTGGCCGAGCTGTTCCGGGGCGAGGGCGCCCTCACCGCCGCCTCCACCAGCAGCGCGACCGAGTTGCTCGCGGTCCTTGCGAGTACCCGCGCCCGGCACATCACCGTGCTGGCGAGTCCGGCCGCCGCAACCCGGCTTGCGGAGATCATGACTGCCCAC
>DASQVB010000385.1:0-7473 GCA_035640975.1 Pseudonocardiaceae bacterium | reverse complement strand
CGACGTCGGCGCCTGGTTCGTCACCATCGCGCGTAACCTGGTGCTCGACCACGTCAAGTCCAGCCGTTACCGGCTGGAGATGACCACCGCCGACATCCTGGACTCCAGCGCAGACGACCGCGGCCCCGAGCACGAGGTCGTAGAGGAGGCCACCGCCGCTGAACTCATGCGTTGCGTCGCTCAGTTGGGCCACGATCAGCAGGAGTGCATCATGCTGCGGTTCATGCAGGGCCTGTCGGTTTCCGAGACGGCAGCCGTGATGGGCCGCAACGAGGGGGCGGTCAAGGCGCTGCAGCACCGGGCAGTACGCCGGCTGGCACAGCTGTTGCCCGAGGAACTGCGATGATTATCACGTCGTTGAGTATCACAGTGGCGCCTGGCGTAACTACCAGGGTCACCGCTCGTTGCTCCGAACGACACGGCCAAGGGGCCCGAAGGTGGTGAGGACGACGCGCGGATCCGGGGGTCGGGCCA
This sequence comes from Pseudonocardiaceae bacterium, assembly GCA_035640975.1. Lineage (GTDB taxonomy): Bacteria > Actinomycetota > Actinomycetes > Mycobacteriales > Pseudonocardiaceae. Next base: position 6,999 of record DASQVB010000385.1, on the reverse strand, counting down.
GCGATGGGCAGGAGCACGAAAGCTTCGCCCGCGCGGCGGATAGCGGTATTCGCGATGTGTCCGACGACATGCTGAACCGTGAGTTGACCGTTGTCGCAGCGTTGCGGCAGGCCGGCGCTCAGTTCGAGTCCACGGCAGGACCCGATCCCGCTGAGCGCGATCGGATGCGTCAGCGAATCATGGCGGAGTTCTCCTCCGTCGTGCACGACGGCACTAGCCCGGTGCTGCCGCTTTCCGGTTCGCGCTGGACTTCTCGGTCTGCGCCGCAGAGGGCATCGCGGAATCGCCACCGGCTTCCCGATGAGACTCGGGGACGTCTGGTGGTAGCGGCCGCCGCAGCGTTGTGCCTGCTGATGTCGCTGTCTGGAATGAGCGTGTTGCTGTCCCGCGATGCGCTTCCCGGCGACGCTTTGTACACCTTCAAGCGCAGCGCTGAGTCCGCTGAGCTCGGACTGACTTTTGGCGACCAACCCAAGGCGCTCAAGCACTTGGAGTTCGCCAGCGCGCGGGTTAGCGAGATCGAGACGATGGCGGAGCAAGCCGACGCCGTCGGTAATTGGTCCGATGGTCAGGAAAGGTTCCGGCGGCCCCTCGACGACTTCGACGCTGACACCGCAGCAGGCGCCCGCCTACTCACCGCGTTGGCCGCTCAGGGACAGACCAACATCCTGACCCCGCTGCGTAGCTGGGCCGAACAGCAGGAAACCCGCCTTCGGGCAGTCCGTACCGCGCTACCCCTGCCGGCCAGTGCGCGAGTGGACAGCACGCTGGCGCTCCTGGACCGAGTCGTGGTGAGAACGTCGGCCCTGGACTACCGGGCCGAGTGCGCCACAGTCACCTCCGGTGCCCACGACGATCTGGGCCTGCTGCCAGCGAAGGACACCTGCGCCCCAATCCCGGTGGATGGGACTTCGTCGGCCGTGCCATTGCCGGCCGCCCCCGGCGCTCCCGAGGGAAGTCCGCCGAACACGATCTTGCCGCCCGGCCTGATCGGCTCACCTCCGGTGAATGCCACTCCTGACCCTGCCCAGAAGGACGAGCGTAGTCGGCCTGGACTCCGCGACGTACTGCGGCCGGAACCAGGGCAGCCCGGTGCCGAGTCCTCACGTCCCTTGCCCGGAAGAGATCCACAATCTCCGGACATCCCCTTGCCGTTGCCAGGGATTCCGCTGCCGGTGTTCCCCCCACCCCCGTCCTAAAATCCGACCCCAAGTCCCCCTGGTTTGTCGTGCTCCCATGCCCGGTGTGTCGTACTCCTACGCCCGGTGTGTCCTGCTGTGATGCCCCGTGTGTCCGGCTCCTGCGCTCGGTTTGTCGTGGTCTAGTGCGCCATCGCTCCGTGCACCACAGCCGGACACACCGGGGAGAAAACGTTGTGCAAGCTCGCGCAGACCGTGCACTACCCCTGCCAGCCGCTCAGGGTCGAGCACCGGCCGCAACGCCCGGCCATGCACGAAGTCGTCGAACGCCTGGGCAGTGGTCCACCGGGGCGTGAAGCCAAACTCAGCGCGCAACCGGGTCGTGTCCAGCACTGGACCGTGGTGGAGAAACCTGAGCTGCTCCGGGCAGTAGTCGACGAGATGGCTGCTACGCAGTAGCCGTCCGACTATGGCCATCGTCGGCTCAGGTATGGGAGCCGGGATCCGGCCCGACCGCCGAATCGCCTCAGACAGCAACAGCACCCCGTCACCACCGACGTTGAACACGCCGGGCAACCGCTGCCGGGTGGCCTGCTCAAGCACGGCCAGCGCGTCCTGTTCATGCAGCAGCTGTATCCGACCGTCGTAGCCCAGCACAGTCGGTACCACTGGCAGCGCGAAGTATTGAGTCAGGACAGTGTCGATGCGCGGACCGATGAGATTGGTAAAACGCAGCACCGTGACATCCACGTCACGACGCCGCAGGGCGAAATCACGGATGTAGCCCTCAACATCCATCGCATCTGTGGCGTAACCCGAGGCCGGCAGACTCTTCGGTACGTCTCGCTCGGTGAACATCGCCGGATCCCGGGGACTCGCCCCGTACACCGCGCTGGTGGATTTCACGACGAGCCTAGTCGTCGTCGATTGCTGGCAGGCCACCAGGAGTCGCATCGTGCCGATGACGTTCGTCTCTGTCATCGCGGCGTGCACCACGGTGTCGACCTTGGCGCTGGAAATCACCTTGGCGATCAGTGGATTGCCAAGGTCGACACGGACGAACTCAGTGCGCCCCATCCGCCGCAGCAAATCTGGACGCGGCGGCACGACGTCCACCCCGATGACCCGGTCGATACTGGGATCCGCAGCGAGCCGAGCAGCCAGACGACCGCCGACAAAGCGGCTGGCTCCGGTGACGAGGACCGTGGACGGCAACATGTAGCTCCCCTGGCCACGCGCTGGCAACCGCACCTGATGCTACGGGCGCGGCAGGGGAGTTGATACGAGCAGCGGTGGATGCCAGCCTGGTCCAACCGCGAGCCGTCGCTGAAGGATCAGGCCGTTGACCGCGTCGGGTTACTTCTTCAGCTTGCGACGCTGGACCCGGGTCTTGCGCAGCAACTTGCGGTGCTTCTTCTTGGACATCCGCTTGCGCCGCTTCTTGATCACCGAGCCCATACTCGGCCTCCTCGCTGGTTGTGGATACAGTAGGAAACGCCCGGCAGCGAGTGCTGCGGGCGTTGGCGGCTGCCCAGACTACTCCGGCTGGCATCGACAGCATGCACCCGGCCAGGTCTTGGGGCTGGTGCTTCGAGCCTGCGAGCAGGTCTTGGGGCTGATGCTTCGACCCTGCGAGCAGGTTTCAGCCAGCATCGAAATAGGCGTTCTCCAAGTATCCGTGCACCGCCACCTCCGGAACCCGGAAGGAACGTCCGACGCGCACCGCGGGCAGCTCGCCGGCGTGTACCAGCCGGTAAACCGTCATCTTGGATACGCGCATCATCGCGGCCACCTCGGCGACCGTGAGGAATTGCACCTTGCTTGGCACGGCTTGCTCGTTCGTCGGCATGCGTCATCGCGTCCTCACCACGTCACGCCCTGCTGGGCTTCCCCTCCCGCAGTCCGTGACGCTCATGTTCTGATGAGAGTAGCGGGACAGGTGGTGCTGGTGCGACTGCCATCGGGGCTGGTGGACATCAGTTCTGGTGAGCGAGTCCGAGTTCGACCGACCGTTCCCGCGCTGCCTCGATGGCGGACAACAACGCAGCCCGCACTCCGTGGCGCTCCAGTTCCCGGATCGCCATGATTGTTGTGCCGCCGGGAGAGGTCACCGCCTCCCGCAACAGCACCGGATGTTCACCGGTGTCGCGCAGCATCCGGGCCGCGCCGACCGCGGACTGGGTGACCAGCTCGGTCACTACCGGCCTGGGCAACCCGAGCAGGATTCCGGCATCAATCATCGCCTCGACGAGATAGAAGAAGTAAGCCGGGCCCGATCCGGACAGCGCGGTAACGGCGTCCTGCTGGTTTTCCGGTACCAGGACCACCTTGCCCACGCTGCCGAGTAATTCCTCGGTCAGATCCAGGTGGGCTTCGGTGGCGAAGCGGCCTGCGGACACCGCGCTCATCGCCTCGCCGACCAACATCGGCGTGTTGGACATGACCCGGACGACCGGCACACCATCGGGAAGCCGGCGCTCGTAGAGCGTGGTGGGCAGGCCCGCACACAAGCTCACGACCAGGGTGCTCGGGTCGATCGACCCGGCGAGCTCGGCCAGGAGCGGGTCAATGTCCTGGGGCTTCACCGCGATGACCAGGACGTTGGCCTTGCGCGCCGCGGTGGCAGTGTCGACCGCGCGTACCCGGTAGGTCTCCTCGAGCTGCGCTGCCCGCTCCGGGTAGCGCTCGGTGAACATCAGGTTGTCAGGACTGCGGCCGGCGCTGAGCATTCCGGACAGCAAGGCCTCGCCGATCTTGCCGGCACCCAGGATGGCGATCGTGGTCATGGCCGCAGGGTGCCACAGCGGCGGGCACGTGCGTTCTGTGGACTGACTGCAGTAATGACAAGCCCCCGTTACCGCAGTCAGTTCCCAGAACGCAGTAGGGCACGCAGGAAGAAGGCTGCGTTTTCGGGTCGCTCGGCGAGCCGTCGGGTGAGGTAGGCGTACCAGTCCGAACCGTAGGGCAGATATACCCGCACCGTGTCGCCGCCTGCGGCCAGCCGTTGTTGCTCGGCGGGACGCACTCCGTAGAGCATCTGGTACTCGAAACTGCCCGGTGGACGTCCGTGCCAGCGGGCTCGCTCACCCACGATGGCGACCAGCCTGCGGTCGTGGGTGGCGAACATCGGGTAACCCGGTCCGGCGAGCAGGGTATTGGCGCAGCGCACAAAGTTGCGCGCGACGTCGTGCGACGTCGTGAATGCCAGCTCGGGTGGTTCGGCGTAGGCGCCCTTACACAGCCGGACCCGAGCACCCTCGACTGCCAACGCCTGGCAGTCGCTCAGCGTCCGGTACAGGCAGGCCTGCAGTACCGCTCCGGTAGCGGGCCAGCTGCGGCGCAGTTGCGCGTGCACTCGCAGAGTGGACTCGGTGAGGGTGTGGTCCTCTGCGTCCAAGGTGACGGTGGTGCCGACGTCCTCGGCGGCAGCGCAGATCCGGGAAGCGTTGCGCAATGCCAGTGCCTCGTCGAGTCGCTGGCCCACAGCGGAGAGCTTGACGCTGACCTCGACGCGGTCGGCCAAACCGCACGCTTGCACCCGGTCCAGCAACTCAAGGTAGGCGTGCACGGTGGATTCCGCACCAGCCGCATCCTCGATGCCTTCACCCAAGTGGTCCAGGCTCACGGCGACACCGTTGGCGACCAACGTGCTGGTCACAGCTACCGCCTGCTGCGCACTCTCGCCGGCCACGAAACGGCGGACGACGTACCGGCTGACGGGTGCAGTGGCCACCAACCGCCGGACGGTCGGATTGCCGGCAGCGGCCAGCATCAATGCGCGCAGCACGGACGTACGCTAGCGCGGGTCTGCGGGCGGTTCCGGAACAGTCGCCGGAGCCGTCGCCGGGGCGCTCAGTGCGGCGACCTCTTCGCCCTCGCGCTGATCTACGGCCGCACTCGGGTCCTGCTCTGCCTGGCGCTCGCTGTCACGCGCCCGCACCTCGCTGGTGTCCTGCTCGTCGGCGACACCGCGACGTTGCCGAGTGTCCCGCACAGCGAACCGTACAGCGATCGCGAGCACGACGATTCCGCCGAGGATCTCGAGGATGATGACCATGTTCATGACAAGCCTTCACACTCCTTGTGTTTCACCAGTAGCGACATACCCCGTTGCGAAGCAGCGCAACGATACGCCCGTTCTGCCTATTAGCTCGTTGCCGGGTCGCGCACAGACACCAGCGCATAGGGGCATCGGCCAGAACGGTCGAATTGCCGGCAGCACCCCAGGATCAGTGCACGCAGCCCGGCGCGCTACTCAGGCCACGCCGAGATCATGCAGACAGCAGGCGTTGGAAGAACTCTCGATGACGCTGGAAGCGCACCCGCAGATCTTCGGTCGACGTTGTCTCGCTCGGGTGCCCGCTTCCGACGTTCATGCGGATCTCGTCCAGCGTCCGGTCGATCAGCACGCTGGCCTCATGTACCGCGCGCTGCGGATCGTCGACGAAGGTGCCCTGCACTCGCTGCCACTCGTCGCGTAGGCCGGCCACATCGTTGATCAGCCCCACCCGTTGCGCACCACCTGCCGGCTGCTCCCCGTGGGTAGGTGCGCCGCTGGGGTGGTCTGGATCCGGATTACCCGGATGACCGGTCTGCGCCCCCGCTGGGGGCTCACTGTCGAGGAAGCGACGCACCCGCCCACCCGGAGCCGGTGGCTGCTCTTGGTGCTCCTGCGGTGTGTTCATTCTCCAAGCCTCCGGCCGTGTCAGCTCGTGTTGGGCTATCTCGACGTGTCTTGGCGGCCATGCACGAGCTCGTCGAACAGCGCCCGGTAGTGTACGAACGCCTGTCGCAGCTCCTCGGTATCGGACGAGACGGGGCCATGATGGGCCTGCCGGGCGGCATGCGCGGCGCGGTATTGCTCCACGACGTGCGGATGGTCCGCAGCGAGGAGCTCGGCACGTTCATCGAAGTCCTCCACCGGGTAGCCACGCTCGTGCATCACGTCCGTGACCAGGCGATCAGCCTCGTCCAGCGCTGGTCCGGGCCGGTCGACGAAATCGGACTGCACGGCTTCCCAACGTCGGGTGTAGCGGTCCCGAGACGCGGGCTCCAACTGACGAATGTCGAGCTGGTCGCGCCGATCGGCAACCTCGCCCAGGTGCTGCGTTGCGTCACGCTCGCTGCCGCGCGCCTGCACCTCACGTTCGTACTCGGGTCCGAATCGCTCCTGCAGAGCAGCACGCCGACGCCGGCGGGCATCCATCACCGCGAAGACCACGACCGCGGCCAGCACGACGATACCAATGATGATCACGATGACGACGGTGTCCATGGCAGCCTCCACACCCGTGTGAGTGACCCACTCGTTACATACCCGGCTAGAGGGACGGCGACCACAGGAGACACCCAATCGGCCTATCCGTTACTTATAGGTGTAATCGCGCAAATAGCAAGGCCTCGGTGAGGACGGCGCGGCGCTCCCGGCGGGTACGAGCCTGCCGGGTACTGACCTCAAGGACGACGGTGCCGGTGAATCCACGATCCACCAGTGCCCCGCACACCTCAGCGCAAGGCTGGCCGCCCCGGCCGGGCACCAGATGCTCGTCGCGGGGCGCACCGCTGCCATCTGCCAGATGCAGGTGCGCCAACCGTGATCCCATCCGTTGCGCCATCGCCACCGCGTCGACTCCGGCGCTGGCGGTATGAGACAGGTCCAGCGTGTAGTGCGAATACCCGATATCCGTCGGATCCGGTGACGGTGCGTAGCTGGACATCACAAACCGGCCACGGCGCACCGGGAACATGTTCTCCACCGCGATCGTGAGCCCGGACGAGGCCTCCAGCGCGGAGATCTGCTGTGCGAATCCGGTGGCGTAACGCTTCTGCCAGCGAAACGGGGGGTGCACCACCACGACAC
>DASQVB010000384.1:0-5832 GCA_035640975.1 Pseudonocardiaceae bacterium | reverse complement strand
GCTGCCGAGTTCTCCTCACCGGGCATGTTGGCGATCCGCTGCGGGCCGCCCTCCACGAGTGCCGCCGCGCCGTAGCCGATGACCAGCGAGAACAGGTAGAAGACACCGATCAGCCAGATCGCCCACACGACCGTACGGCGGGCCTCCTTGGCAGACGGCACGGTGTAAAAACGCATCAGGATGTGCGGCAGGCCCGCGGTGCCCAACACCAGCGCGATCGCCAACGAGACAAAGTCGATCTTGGTTGTCGTGTTGAGTCCCCATTGCAGGCCGGGTTCAAGTACCGCGGCCCCCTGCGATGAACTTGCCGCGGCCTCGCCCAGTAGGGCAGACAGATTGAGCCCGAAGGCGCCCAGCACCCAGAAGGTCATCATGCCGGCACCGATGATCAGCAGGGCCGCCTTGACGATCTGCACCCAAGTGGTGCCGCGCATTCCGCCGACCAGCACGTAGATGATCATCAAGACGCCGACGACTGTGACCACGAGCGCCTGAGCTGCCCGGCCCTGGACGTTGAGCAATAGTGCGACCAGGCCACCGGCCCCAGCCATCTGTGCCAGCAAATAGAAGAACGACACCGCCAGCGTGGACACTGCCGCCGCGGCTCTCACGGGTTGCCGCCGCATCCGGAAGCTCAGCACGTCGCCCATGGTGAACTTGCCGGTGTTCCGCAGCAGTTCAGCGACCAGCAGCAGGGCCACCAGCCAAGCGACCAGGAAGCCGATCGAGTACAGGAAGCCGTCGTAACCGTAGATCGAGATGGCCCCGGCGATGCCCAGGAATGACGCCGCGGACAGGTAGTCACCGGAGATCGCGACACCGTTCTGCGGGCCGGTGAACGACCGGCCTGCGGCGTAGTAGTCGGCGGCGGTCTTGGTGCTGCGGGAGGCCCGGAGCACGATCACCAGGGTGACCACGACGAAGAACAGGAAGATCCCGGCGTTGAGCAGCGGTTCCCCCACCGTCTCCTGAGCCAGCCAGACTGAAGTCGGTGTGATCGAGCCGGTCACCGGGCCGCTCCCTCGATCTGCTCGCGGATCCGGGTGCCGATCGGGTCCAGGTTCTTGTTCGCGAACCGAACGTAAGCGGTGGTGATCGCGAAGGTGGTGACGAACTGCAACAGGCCGATGAGCAACCCAACGTTGATGTTGCCGAGCACCTTGATGGCCATGAACTGGGGGGCGAACGCCGCCAGCAGGACGTACAAGAAATACCAGGCCAAGAAGAACGCCGTCATCGGGAAGATGAAGCCGCGGAGCTTCCTGCGCAGGGTGGCGAACTCAGCACTGTGTTGAGCGGTGGTCCAGGGGTCCACAGGCGACGGGACGTCGGCACCGCCGAAACGCTCGGTGGTGCTCATGCAAACACCTCCAGGACGGTCAGGAAGACCATTTGCTTCGTGTGTGGCGGGGTCGAGGGTCACCCTAGTCGCCGACCTGCGCAGAACGTTTGGGCCGATCGGAGCAGCTACCGGCGATGCCGACCGCTACGCGGCCGCAGCAGGGTGGCTGCCATCCCTAAGCGGGCGATGTCCCGATCCTCGGCCAACCCTAGCCGGTCCGGTGCATGCAACCGCAGCAGGATGCGCGTTACGTCGATCGGGACCCGATCCCTCGTCCGGCGGCTCACCACCACCATGGTCAGGAACGCCAGCGGCACGGTGAACACCGCCGGTTGGGCCAGCACCTCCTGCCACTCGGGCCGGAACACCCCGGTTGCGGCGGGCAGCACCGCAAGGAACGCCGACCCACCGCCGACCAGCAGGCCGGCCGCCGCGCCGGCGTCGGTCAGCCCGCGCCACCAGATGCCCAGCACCAGCAGCGGGCAAAACGATGAGGCCGCCACCGCGAAAGCCAGTCCCACCCCCTGCGCCAGGTCCAGGGACGACACGGCAAGGGCGAAGGCCAACGGGACCGACCAGGCCGCCAAGGTGGCCACCCGGAAATCTCGGAGCCGGCCGGGCAGGACGTCGGTGGACAGCACCCCAGCGACACTGACCACCAGTCCCGATGCCGCGGACACGAACGCAGCGAAAGCTCCGGCGGCGATCAGCGCGCCGAGCAGTTGCGCCGGCCAGCCGTCCAATGCCGCCCCGGGCAGCCGCAGCAGCACGGTGTCAGTTTTCCCGGTGGTCAGCCGCTGCGGGACGTAGAGCCGAGCAAGCCAGCCGGAGATCATCGGGAACAGGTAGAACAAGCCGAGCAGCGCCAGCACCACCAGGGTGGTTTTGCGGGCGGCAAGGCCGTCTGGATTGGTGTAATAGCGACCCAGCACGTGCGGCAGTCCCATCGTGCCCAGCATGAGTGCGATGACGAGCGAGTAGGTGGCCAGCAGTGAGCTGCTGCTCGAGCTGCTGAATGGGTGCAACCAGGTCTCGTCCACTGCGGCGCTCAGTGTGTTGCGGACGCCGCTGTCCTCGCTGGCGTAGTGAATCAGCAGCACGAAGACCGGTACGGCCAGCGCGGTCAGCTTGATCCAGTACTGGAAGGCCTGCACGACAGTGATCGAGCGCATCCAGCCGGTGTAGATGTTGAACGTCACGATCACCATGACCACGGCCGCGCCCATCCACTCCGGCTGGTTCGAAACAGTGGCGACGGTAAGCCCGGCGCCCTGCAGCTGTGGCACCAGATATAGCCAGCCGATGATGATCACGAATACGGTGCAGATCTTGCGCAACGGCGCCGAACTCAACCGCTCCTCGGCGAAGTCGGGCAGGGTGTACGCCCCGGATCGGCGCAGCGGCGCCGCCACGAACAGCAGCAGCGCAAGATACCCGGCGGTGAATCCGACCGGGAACCACAACGCATCGACTCCGCCCTTGAATACCAGCCCGGCAATACCGAGAAAGGACGCGGCGGACAAGAATTCCCCGGAGATCGCTGCGGCATTCCAGCGCGGTCCCACGGTTCGAGAAGCCACCAGGAAATCCGAGGTCGATCGGGTCCTTGCCCCGTAGAGCCCGCTGACCATGGTCGCCGCGGCCACCGCAATCATCGCCCCGACGATGAAGAACAAGTCCGGCTGTTCGCGCATGGCTCGCGCTCAGTTCTCGACCATCTCGGCGAAATCCTGCTCGTTGCGGTCGACCCGGCGGTTGTAGGACCAAGCCACGGCGAGGAAGAACGGGTAGACCGCGAGCCCGAGTAGCAGCCACGGCAGCGGCACCCCGAGAACACTGATCTCGCCCAGTGATGGTGCTAGCCACAATATGACGGGGATGCTGCCCACCACCAGCACGGTGAGCGCCATCAACCGGATCGCCAGAATCAGCTGGACCCGGACCAGCTGTTTGACCAGAACCTCACCGACACCGGTCTGATCCTCCAACTCGGCGAGTGTGCGCACCACCCGCCGGCTGTTGCGCCGCTTCGCGAGCACGACCCGTTCCCGCTTGCCGAGCTTGGCCTTCCCGGCGGGTCCGGCTGATCCGTATAACGACCCCTGGGCGGCTTTCTCCAGAGCAGCCCACGGGTCGTCATGCGGCCCGGCCTCGTCAGGGTTTATCCGGGGATCATCGGCGTCGAAGCGTTCGTCGGGACTCATCGAGGCGTTGTCCAGCCCTGTTTGGCCGCACGCACCAAGCGGTCCTTGAGTTCACGGGTATGCCGCCGGCTGACCGGCAGTTCGGCGGCGTCGTCTCCGTTGCCCACCCGCACCACGTAGCCCGACGCAGACATGCGCAGTTCGGTGACCAGCGGCAGGGCGACCAGAAAGGAACGGTGGATGCGCACGAAGCCGGCATCCGACCAGCGGTCCTCCAACTGGGACAGCGGGATACGGACCAGGTGGCTGGTGCCCTCGCCGGTGTGCAGGCGCGCGTAGTCACCCTGCGCTTCCACCCAACGCACCGACGAGCGAGGCACCAGTTTGGTGGTGCCGGCGAGCTCAACCGGAATGACCTCGTCCTCGGCGCCCTGCTCCTCGATCGGGACGGCTGTGTTGCGCCGGGACTGCACGATCCGCCGCATTGTGTTGGCCAGCCGTTCCCGGCTCACCGGCTTTGTCAGGTAGTCGGCCGCGCCGATGTCGAACGCTTCGATCGCCTTGTTCTCGTAGGCGGTGACGAACACGATCACCGGCGGGTCGGGGATCATGGCGAGCACCCGGGCCAGCTCCATGCCGTCCAGCCCCGGCATCCGGATGTCGAGGAACACGACGTCGACCCGAGGCGGCGGCGTGCCGTTGGCGACCCGTTTCTCACCCCGCAACGCCTCTAACGCCTCGGTGGCGTTGGAGGCCTGCAGGATGGTGCCGATCCGTGGCTCGGCGTCGAGCACCTCGACCAGCAGGGACATTGCGTGCTTCTCGTCGTCCACTGCGAGCACGACAAGCCCGGGGTTGCCGTCGTTGCCGCTCATCGACCGCCCTTCCGACCTCTGGTCCCCCCGGACCCAACAATCCTGCACATGGCCGGTACCGCTGTCCACGGTTGGTGGTCGCCGCAGTTCGTAGTCACTGAGGTTAGTAGTCACTGCAGTTAGTAGTTACTGCGGCGGTGTGGCGAAACGGTGGCTAACCCAATCACAGACCGAAGCGTGACCAGGCCGCGCGGTGTTCGAGCGCCTCGAGAACCGCCAGCGCGACACCCGGACCGCTATGTCCAGTCAAGGAGATCGCCGCGGGGCGTAGCCCCAGACGAGCCAGCAGCGGGCGGCGTGCCTCGACCATGGTGATCTCCGCGTCCGGATAACGCTTGGCGATCTCCCCACGCATCGTGCCCAGCCTGTCGACCAATCCCAGCTCCAAGGCCCGACGGCCGGTCCACACTTCACCGGTGAACAAGTCCAGCTCACCGGCCAGCAGATCTCCGCGACGCGAACACACCCAATCCCGGAACATGCCATGCAGTTCGGTCTGCATGCTTTTCAGCCACTCCACGTCGTCTTGCCGTTCGGGCAGGAACGGGTCGAGCCGGGCTTTGTTCGCCCCGGCGGTGTACAGCCGCCGTTCCACGCCGAAGCGCTCCAGCAGACCGTGCAACCCGAAGCCCTGGCTGACCACCCCGATGGAGCCGACCAGCGAGGTGGGGTGGGCGACGATCTCGTCAGCGGCGCACGCCAGCCAGTACCCACCGGATGCGGCTACGTCTTCGCAGAACGCCAGCACCGGGACGCCCTTGCTGTCGGCCAGGCCGCGAATCCGATCGGCGACCAGCGCCGACTGGGTGGCCGAACCACCCGGTGAATTGATTGATAGCACCACCGCCCGCAACCGGTCGTAACCGAAAGCGCGGGTCAGCACCGGATCCATCGTGGCCAGATTGATCACCCCGCGGCCCAGCGGGGACTGCGCTGGGGTGATCACGCCGTGCAATTTGACCGCGGCTACCACCGGGCCGCGCTCCCGCTGATTGCCGGGCAATGGCAATCGCGAGGTCAGATCCTTGACGTCCATTCGACCAGCCTACGTAGGACGGCGTGGTTAAGCGCTCACCGGCGGTTGTGAACGCGACGTGGTCGGCGTCGGTGGGGCGGGGGCCCGAACACCCCGGCTGAACTTGGGCACCCGCATGCTGACCTTGGTGCCGACCCCCGGCCCGGTTTCGACGACCAGCCCGCAGTCGTCACCGAAGGCCGCGCGCAACCGGTCATGCACGTTGCCGAGTCCGACGTGCGCGCCGGAGACGTGCGAGTCCGTCATCTCGTCCCGCAGCCGTGCCGGATCCATCCCGATGCCGTCGTCCTCCACGCTGATCACGCACTCCGACCCGGCGTCCTCGGCGACGACGGACACCGTGCCGCCCCCGGGCTTGCCCGCCAGGCCATGCCGCACCGCGTTCTCCACCAGCGGTTGCAACGCCAGGAACGGCAACACCACCGGCAGCACCTC
>DASQVB010000383.1:0-7822 GCA_035640975.1 Pseudonocardiaceae bacterium | reverse complement strand
GAGTGGGGCTGGCCGGTGACCCGCCACCACAACCAGGTACGCCTGAGCCTGCACAGCACCGTGTCCGCGCTGGCAATCCCGCTCCCGTTGTCTACCGAGGTGACACAAATCCTCACCCAGCGACGGTGCGCCCCGGCGGTGCTGGTCCACCCCGACACCCCCGAACACCACATCGTGGTCACCGGAGAGAACCACGAAGTGCCGCTGCCCTGGCCCAGTCCGGTGCGCCGGGTCACTGGTGTGCTGCTGCTGCCCCCCGCCGTGATCCCGGGCGGGCCAATCACCTGGTACCAGCCGCCGCGCGAGCACTCCCTACGGCTGTGCCGCGAAATCGACCTGTTCATCGCGCTGCGCACCGTGCTGCGCGACTTCCGACCTGGTGAGCCGCCATTACACGGTGGCTCACCCACGGGCCGCCGCCTGGAGCCAGGGGCCGGCCAGTAGATCGCGACCGAAGCGCGTGACCAATAATCTGCGCGCAGTCGAGAACAGGCAGATCCATCGCGGAGCCGTTGGCTGGTGACCAGAGAGCTTCGGCGGCTCGGCTAGCCACGGTCGGGCACTGCGCGCACTGTGACGACGGGATGCGACGACCGGGCGCTTTTGTGCAGCTTTCGTTGACTTGTCCATTGGACTGTCCATTAACTGCGGTCCGCTGGGCACCGGCAGTGCCCCTGTCGGGGAATCAGGGCAAGCAGAATCGCAGGTAGTACCTCCCTGAACGGGTGAACTTCGCACTACGGATCAGAAGGTTGGGAGTTCGAATCTCTTCGGGCGCGCAAATTCATTGTTTACACCGTCTCTGCCAGCGGGGAAGCAACAGAAGAAGATCGGATCCGGCAGAGCAGATGGATCTTGTCCATCACACTGTCCATTAACCGCGTCCACACTCCCCCGCGACTCGCAGGAAGCAGGCTTCCGGCGATCGTGCTCCGCGACCGGTTGCGTCAGCAGATTCAGGCCAACAGGACGTCCCGCACGAACGTCACGCTCGGCCGAGCCGTCAGCGGCTTGACATCCATAGGGGCATCAGTGCCTTCCGGGACTGGCGAAGGCCGTAACGTCGGCGCCATAGGTGTCGGGCCTACGAATGCGGTTCGCGATGCGATCGGACAGGACTGGAGCAGCTAGGAGTTCAGATGGAGGACCGATCAGGCACAGGCACCAGCGCTCGGCGGTTGGTCGCGCAGACCCAGCGCGAGTTGGCCGAGACTGCAGATGCGGTCCGTTCTCATCGCTTCCTTGAGCGCCTGCGGGCGCGGGATGTTCCCCTGGAGCGGCTCCGTGTCCTGGCCGGGGAACAGCACGTAATCGTGTCCAGCGACCGGCGAAGCTTCGCCCAGCTGGCGGCCCGCTTCCCGGCAGGGTTGGCAGGTGAGTTTTTCCTCGGCATGGCCCAGAGCGAAGGCTTGGCGCTGGACAAGCTACGAGGTCTGGCTGACTGGCTCAGCCTCACCGACGACGATCTACAAGCACATGAGCCGCATCCCGGCGCCCAGGCGTACCCGGCATTCGTCGCCTGGCTCGCGCTCAACGGCTCGCGGGCGGACGTTGTGTTGGCCTTGGTCGCCAACTTGGCCGCCTGGGGGGAGAACTGCGAGCAGGTCGCGACCGCGCTGCGCGAGGGCTACGGGGCTGGCGACGACGCGGTCGCCTTCTTCGAGTTTTTCGCCAATCCTCCCGAGGACTTCGAGTCCCGCGCATTGGCTGTTCTCGGCGAGGGACTTGCCGCGGGCGACTCACCCGTGCTGGCTCGTCGGGCGACCCGACTCCTGCAAGCTTATGAGCTGTCCTTCTGGGACGCGCTTGCGGAAGGACTTTGATGAGTCGACTTAGCGCAGACCTACGCACCGCCGCAGGCGAGATCTGGGATGCCCAACACCGCCACCCATTCGTGCGCGGAATCGGGGATGGCACGCTTGACCTGGAGCGGTTCCGCTTCTGGATCCGGCAGGATTACCTGTTCTTGATCGAGTACTCCCGCCTGCTGGCATTGGCTGCCGCGCGCGCTCCCGACCTGGAAACCATGGGACGGTTTGCAAGTCTCCTGCATGAGACGCTGCACGAGGAGATGGACCTGCACCGTTCCTATTGCGCTGATCTTGGTATTCCTGCGGCAGATCTCGAGCGGGAAAAGATGGCGCCGACCACCCGCGGATACACCGATTTCATGCTGCGCACCGCCACAGTCGGCGACTTCGCCGAGCTCGTCGCGGCTTTACTGCCCTGCATGTGGGGCTTCAATGAGATCGGGCGCCGCCTGGCTGAGCAGGGGCTGCCCCACTCCGAACGTTACGCACGCTGGATCGAAATGTACGCCTCTGACGAGTTCACTTCGCTGGTTGACTGGCTACGCGAGCTGACCGACCGGATCAGCACGAACCTGCCCGGTGCGTCATTGGACAAGATGCGCGACGTCTTCATTACAAGCAGCCGCTACGAGCTCTCGTTCTGGGAGATGGCCTGGACGTTGGAGGCCTGGCCACAACTCAGCCGGTGACAACGCTGCAATCGTGCACGTGCCGCCTCATCAATCTCGCGTCGCAGTATGCTACGTCGTCGGTCAGACAACTGTCGCTCGCCGCTCAAGGGATCTTACGGCGTTATTCCTGGAACCGGATCGAAGCGCTCGCTCAGGGTCGGCGCCGACGGAAATCAGCCCCCGACTGTCAAAGTCGTCCATGCGGTCCCACCGAATCCTAGCTGGCGTCTCAGACCAGCGCGTGAAACGGAACGCGCGTCAGCGCACCAATGGGTGATTGCATACGAGTGACTGGCCTCAAGTCGTACAGGCAGCTGTGATCTTGTCCATTGGACTGTCCATTAACCACAGTTCTGAGGGTGCCCCTGCTGCCTCGGCGGCGCAACCCATGGCAAGCAAAACGCCAGGCAGTGCTCCTCCTATTAGGTGAACTTCGCACTACGGATCAAAAGGGTGGGAGTTCGAATCTCTTCGGGCGCGCCAAATTCATTGTTTTACACTGCCGCTGGCCAGCGCGAAGCAACAGAAGAAGATCGGATCAGGCAAAGCAGATGGATCTTGTCCATCACACTGTCCATTAACCGCGTCCACACTTCCCCGCGACTCGCAGGAAGCAGGCTCCCGGCGATCGGACTCCGCGACCGACTGCGTCAGCAGATTCAGGACAACACGACGTCCCGCATGAACGTCACACTCGGCCATCCTGGGTCATGGTGAGCGATCAAGTTCTGGCTTGACGTCCGCAACTCGGTCGACGACATGGTCGGACTCACCCCCCACCTCGGCACGGGCCGGCGCCAGCAGGAGGGTCCACGAGTATCCGCACATGGCCGCATGCCGGGGATGTCCCCGGCATGCGTTGAGGGGTAACGACTGGCTCCGACCGCCACCACGTGGCGGGTTTGCCGTTTCGGTAGTGCATCGTGGAAGCAAGGCCGTTGGCCGGCCACCGCGCGTCCGGCAGACGCCCATCCAGAAGCAGCCGCTCCATGATCGTCCTTCAACAGGTCAGATCGCCTGTCCCCGAAGACATCAAACGGCTCAAACTTGCCCTTGCCGGCTTCCGATCGACCAAGACTCGACATGACGGTGCCAGAGCGGCCCGCGATCTGGAAACGTCGTATGCGTCATGTTCGAGCCACCATCTGGATGACCGTGCTCGACGATCAGCTCGAAGCGTTCTACGGGCAGTCCTACAAGACCGCACGGGCCAAACCGCTTCGGCATGGTCGTCCCGGGTGTGCGGTGGGCACGCACCGACATGCCCACAACTACGAGTCACCTTGGACAAGGATCAAACCCCGTTCTTTGGCGGCGGGAAGGGATCATCAGCCTGTCCGTAGGAATGCGCTGGCGCAAAGTAAGCGAGCTACCGCCACCGACCCGAGGCATCCCGATCCCAAGGGGAAGCGACGTACCGCGCCCATATGGAGGACCGAAACACAGGCAAGACCTTGGCTGCATGCGACCTCTGGTTCACCGAACTGGAGAGGTCCCCGAGCTGCCTGCTGTAGTTATGTCGCGGTCCGCGATCGTCTCGTGCGTACTCTTTGCCGCTGTCCGTGCGCGGGTGCCGTCGCAAAAGCGCGGCGGCTCCAGCAGCGCGGCGTAGAGAAAGACAATTACCCCGCGGTGCCCCCGGGGCCCTGTCCCCTGGCTTTCGCGAAGCGCCCCATCAGCCAATCGCTGCGCCGTGGTGCCCGAGTCCCAGCGTCCCCGCCGACGCGCTCCCCGAGGGAGTGGCCGCTGGCGCCAGCGACGGCGACGAGCCGAGTCAAACCCCTACGAGTCTCCCCGTCGCCGACGCCTCAGGGCGTGGCCGTCCACGGGTCAGCGAGGTCGAACCACTCCACGTCGTGGAGAAGGGACATCCACTCCCTGAACCGCTGCCCGAGGACGTCGGGCATCTCCTTCTGCTCTGCCGCCCGCGCCTCGGCTTCGGAGGTGAAGTAGTCGATGGCGGCGACGCTGCCGTCGGGAAACCACGCCCGATAGGCGGCGAGCAGGTCGGGGCGGAGTTGCATGAACCGCGGCGTGATCTCGTCCTCAATGGCCTCAAAGCGGTACCGGTCGCGCACCTGGGCCCGCATCACCTGCACGAACCGGGCGGCCTCCCATGCTTGTCCGCCGTGCAGGGTGACGTCCGCCGTCTCGAGGACTTCAGGGTGGTCGGTCAGCGCGCCCGTCACCGTCTCCGCCCACCAGCTGTCCTGTTCAGATCGCTCCGCGTTGGCCCGAGCGGCGTGCTCGGACTCGAAGCGGGCGATGAGGACCGCCCGGCGGTCGGTAGTGACCCCACCGGTGGCACCGACGAACCCCGCCGCCCCGGACGCCAGGTCGGTGGCCCAGCGGTCCCACTGACGCCGGACGGCGGCGGCATCCGCTGCCCGCCCCAGGACCAGCTGCACGAACACGGCCACCTCCTCGGAGCGAGGTCGGAGCGTAAAGCACAACCGCGTCGGAGCGTAGAGCACAGCCGCGGCGCCTACGGGCCGGGGGCGCTGCCGCCACGATCTCCCGCCCATCTCGTCGAAGGCCTCCTGGTTCAGGGCGACGAAAGGCTCGGCGTCGGGAACCAACCTGAGGACCTTAAGGAAACGGTCGACGTGGGCGCCGCCGGCGACGGACAGATACGAGGAGCGTACGCTGCTGTCCTAGTCCGCAATGCCGGGACGGCGCGATGAACCTCGGGCCAATTATTCGAAGGTGTACGGATTGTCGATGGCGAAACGCCAGGATCCGTCCGTCTGCCGGCGAAGCACAGTTCCGCGCGGCCACTAAGCGTCACGGGATTGCCGTGGTCATCATCACCTTCCAGCTTCCATTCGTAGGTCTTAAGTGCCATGTCTCCAGCCCGCTGGATACTGCCATTCGTGAATTTGAGCCTTACCTTCATCGCCAGAAAGCTGGCCGCTACTTCCCGGATAGCAGTGGAACCGGCGGCCACGTCGCCTGGGGCCGGAACAAACACTGCATCAGGCTCAAAAATGCTGACAAGCCCGTCGAGATCGCCGGCGCGGAACGCCTCCTGAAATACTCTCTCTGACTCTGCAGGGTTGTCGATACGAATCGCGGCCGATGCTGCACTCCTGCCGTCTACCGTTTCCATGATTCCTCCTCCAAAGCTGATCCAGTCGGCACTGCTGCACCTTTATCGAGCACCTTGACCGTTTGAGTGTGGCGGTGGTGCCGGTTCGGCTCATCGGATAGGGATGCGGAGGTTTTGCAGACCTGTGCCGGATATTTGGTGCCTACACTTGCCGCATGGCAGGGGCTGCGCGGCCGGTGGGCGGGTGGCTGTTGGAGCGCGGCGGGGAACTGCGCGTATCGGACAGGCCGTGGAGGCCCTGCGGAGCGGAACCGGCGGTGTGCTGGTCATTCAAGGCACGGCAGGGATCGGTAAGAGCTCACTGTTGCGGGTGTTGTGCGAGCACGCCACGGAAGTAGGGGCGCAGACGTGCAACGCGCGGGCCAGCGAGCTGGAACGCGATTTCGGCTTCGGTGTGGTCCGCCAGCTGCTGGAAACACGGATGGTCCGCGCTGCGGAATCTGAGCGCACCGGTCTGCTCAGCGGTGCGGCTGGGTTAGCAGGTCCGGTGCTCGGTCTGGACGGTGGCAGCGTGGGGGATCCGTTCGCCGCGTTGCACGGGTTGTACTGGCTGGTGGCCAACCTGTCGGCTGGCGGGCCGGTGGTGCTGGCGTGTGATGATCTGCACTGGGCTGACGAACCGTCGCTGCGCTGGCTGGTCTATCTGTGCAACCGGCTGGAAGGCCTGCGGTGCTGGTAGCGGCCACGACCCGGCCGCCCCGGCCTGGACATCCCCAGCTGCTAACAGAGCTACTCGCCGTGGCCAGCGGGCAAATCCTGTCTCCCAGCCCGCTCAGCGAGTCTGCGGTGGCCCGGCTGCTCCGTGAAGGGTTAGAAGTCCAGCCTGACCCCGTCTTCCTCTCCGCATGCATGAACGCCACGGCAGGAGACCCCTTCCTGCTCAGCGAGTTGATTTACGACTTGGCAGCAGACGGTATTTCGCCTATTGCAGCGGAGGCCGCGGGTGTGACCCAGCGGGTCCCCGGCAAGGTGCAGCGGGCGGTGCTGGCTCGTCTGGGCCGGTTAGACGAATCAGCGGTGCGGCTGGCCCGGGCGGTGGCGGTGCTGGGGGAAGGCACCGAGTTGCGCCTGGCCGCGGCCTTCGCCGAGCTGGACATCGACGCTGCCGCGGGGGCGGCGGACGCATTGTTGACCGCTGACCTGTTCGATGAGAGCCGGCCGCTGCAGTTCGCGCATCCGCTGGTGCGCTCGGCAATCTATGAGCAGCTCCCTCCCGGTGCGCGCTCGCAGGCGCATGCAAAGGCTGCCCAACTCCTAACCAGCCAGAGCGCCAATCTTGACCAAGTTGCCGCGCAGCTGCTGGCGTGCGACCCGACCGGTGACACAGACGCTGTACAGGCCCTCCGCGCAGCCGCCGCTGCGGCCTTGGCACGCGGGACGCCGGAAACCGCGGTTACCTATCTGCGCCGCGCGCTGGCCGAACCGCCATCAGAGTCTCTTCGCGCTGCCGTCTTGGGCGAGCTAGGCGGCGTCGAAAGAATCGCCCGTGATCCAGCAGCCGCGCTGCACCTGGACAAGCCCGCCGGGCCACCACCGACCCGGTGGCACGCGCGCAGCTGGCCGAGCAACTCGCCGACGTGTTCTGGTGGGCTGGTGATATGAACGGGTGCGCCACTGTGCTGGCCGCTGGCCTGGAAGACCTTGGCGATGCTGACCCGGACATGCAGGTGCGCCTCTACAGTCAGAAAGTCGCCGCAGAGATGTACCAAGCGCCCGCGCTGGAGCGGTTGCGTGAACTGGCCGAGCGGGGCCTTCCCTCCAGCCGATTGGCGCAGCTCGTACAAGCTCCTTTCCTTGCTGTCCGCGGCTGGAATCGCCAGGAGGTGACTGAGCTGGTGGAGCGCGGGCTGGATGGCGGTCGGCTTCTGGCCGAGGAGACCTCCGGCGCCCAGGCCGCTACACAGTGCGTCTTCGGGCTCGTCATCGTTGACGAGCTCAAGCGTGCTCAATCGCTGATCCAGGCGATGCTGGCCGATGCTCAAACGCGCGGGTCGGTGGCCGGCTTCGCAACCTTCGCCCTTATTGGTGGCTGGATCTCGCTGCGACGGGGCGAGGTGGCCGAGGCCGAGGCCGGCCTCCGCGCGGCGCACGAGCTGGCCGCCGAACACACGCTCACCCTCCTCGTTCCTGGATACGCCGCCTTCCTGAGTCTGACACTGCTCGAACGTGGCAACCTTGAGGAAGCGGCTGCGGTGGTTGAAAGCGTGACCATCACACCTGCGCTCATAGAA
>DASQVB010000382.1:0-5821 GCA_035640975.1 Pseudonocardiaceae bacterium | reverse complement strand
TGGCTCTCCGATGTGCTCTTCGCCGCGCTCGACCCGCGGATAAGGATCGGGAGGTAACCGGATGTCTGTCTCTGTCACCGACACCGGAGCCGTTCCGGGTTCCCCGGTGGAACCACTCACCGAGGTGGCCCGTGCCGCGACAAGACACAGACTGGTGTTGCGGCGCTTCCTGCGCCACCGGCTGGGTATCTTCGGGTTGGCCTGTGTACTGCTGCTGTATGCGTTGGCGTTCCTAGGTCCGTTGCTCACCCCCTGGGGCCCTGCCGAGCAGGACTACACCGCTTACCTGGAGCCGCCGTCGACCGAGCACTGGTTTGGCACCACGCAGATCGGCGAAGATGTGTTCGCCCAGACTTTGAGCGGCCTGCAGAAGTCGCTGACGATTGGGCTACTGGTCGGGCTCATCTCCACCGGCCTCGCCGCGGTCGTGGGAGCTACCGCCGGATACTTCGGCGGGTGGGTGGACCGGGTCCTGATGTGGGTGGTGGACCTGCTGCTCGTGCTCCCCTCTTTCCTGATCATCGCGATCCTGTCGCCGTCGTTTCGAGGCAAGACGTGGCTGGTTTTCGTCGTACTGTTGGCCGCTTTCGCGTGGATGATCTCCGCACGGATCGTGCGGGGAATGACTCTGTCGCTGCGGGAGCGTGAGTTCGTTCTGGCTGCGCGGTACATGGGTGTACCGTCGTGGCGGATCATCGCGCGGCACATCGTGCCCAACATGGCATCACTACTGATCATCGACGCGACCGTCACGGTCGGTGGCGCGATCCTCCTCGAGACCGGGTTGAGCTTCTTTGGCTTCGGCGTGCAACCGCCGGACGTCTCGCTCGGCACGCTGATCGCCTCCGGCACGAACTCGGCGCTGACGTTTCCCTGGCTGTTCCTGTTCTCCGGGGGCCTGCTGGCGCTCACCGTGCTGTCGGTGAACTTTGTCGGTGAGGGGCTGCGCGATGCGCTCGACCCGACCTCCTTGCCCGGAAACCGGAGGTAGCACGTGGCCGAGCCGGTGCTGGAGGTGAACGACCTCACGGTGTCGTTCCCCTCCGAGAAGGGTCGGGTCGCCGCCGTGCGAGGCCTGAGTTACCAGGTCACCGCAGGTGAAGTGCTCGGGATCGTGGGTGAGTCCGGCTCAGGCAAATCGGTCTCCTCGCTGGCCGTCATGGGTTTGCTCCCACCGCAGGCCAAGGTCACCGGGTCGATCCGCTTCCAGGGCCGCGAGCTGCTGGGCCGCTCGGACACCGAGCTGTCCCAGATCCGCGGCCGACGCATCACGATGATCTTCCAGGACCCGCTGTCGGCGCTGACGCCCGTGTACACCGTCGGTGACCAGGTGGCCGAGGCCCTGCTGGTGCACGGTGAGCTGTCCAAGCAGGCGGCCGGCGCACGTGCCGTGGAGTTGCTCGACCTGGTCGGGATCCCCGACGCGGCCCGGCGCGCCCAGGCGTTCCCACACGAGTTCTCCGGCGGTATGCGGCAACGCGTGGTGATCGCGATGGCGATCGCCAACGATCCGGACCTGATCATCGCTGATGAGCCAACCACGGCACTGGACGTCACGGTGCAGGCTCAGGTGCTGCAGGTGTTGGCCACCGCCCGTGAGGTCACCGGGGCGGGGATCGTGCTGATCACTCACGATCTCGGGGTGGTCGCCGGGTTCGCCGACCGGGTACAGGTAATGTACGCGGGACGGACCGTGGAGACCGGGCCGGTGGACGACATCTTTTACCGCCCCAGGATGCCCTACACGCGGGGGCTGCTCGGATCCATCCCTCGGGTGGACACCGGCCAGCGCCTACCACTGGTGCCAATCGATGGCCAGCCGCCCTCGCTGGTCGAACTTCCGGCCGGTTGCCCGTTCGCCCCGCGATGTCTTCTAGTGATCGGCCACTGCCGCAGCACCGAACCCGATCTCGCACCGGTCTCCGATACTCATCAGTGCGCCTGTCACCGCAGCGATGCGGTACCTCCGGCGCCGCTCGTGAGTGGCGTTGAGTGCTATGACACTGTTACGCACTCACGAGTGGCATTGCGCGTCGAGCACCTGGTGCGGCACTACCCCGTGCTCAAGGGCACGATCTTGCGCCGTCAGGTCGGCACCGTGCGCGCCGTGGACGACATCTCATTCGACCTCCGCGATCGGGAAACCCTCGGGCTGGTCGGCGAGTCCGGGTGCGGCAAGACCAGCACCCTGATGGAGATTCTTAACCTGGTCGCGCCATCGGTGGGACGGATCGAGGTGCTCGGTACGGACGTATCCACGTTGGATCGGCGGCGGCGTATGCAACTGCGCCGGGACCTCCAGGTGGTGTTCCAAGACCCGATCGCCTCGCTGGACCCGCGGTTACCGGTGTTCGATGTGCTCGCCGAACCGCTGAGCACCCATGGGGTGCCGAGTACGGAGATTCGGCGGCGGGTCCCGGAGTTGCTGCAACTGGTGGGGCTGCGACCCGAGCACGCGAGTCGCTACCCCACGGAGTTCTCCGGAGGACAGCGCCAGCGCATCGCGATTGCCCGGGCACTGGCGCTGGAGCCAAAGGTGCTGGTCCTGGACGAACCGGTCTCCGCGCTGGACGTCTCGATCCAGGCCGGTGTGATTAACCTGTTGGAGGAACTGCAGGGCCGGCTGGGCCTGGCCATGCTCTTCGTGGCGCATGACCTCGCCGTGGTGCGGCATATCGCCGACCGGGTAGCGGTGATGTACCTCGGCAAGATCGTCGAGATTGGACCTGTCGATGCGGTGTACAACGCGCCGCAGCACCCGTACACCCAGGCGCTGCTCTCCGCGATTCCGATCCCCGACCCGGACAAGGAGCGCGCCCGGCAACGGATCCTGCTGACCGGTGACCTGCCCAGCCCGGCCGACGTGCCGTCGGGGTGCCGGTTCCGCACTCGCTGCCTCCGTTACGCCGCGCTGGCCCCCGAGCTGCAGTCACGCTGCGAGCAGGAGGAACCTGCGCGGAAGCAACGGAACGAGGCCGAGCACGAGGCGGCCTGCCATTACGCAGCGGCGCAGGCGGTGCTGTGACTGCCCCCGAGTGCGCTGCCAATCACGAAGGGGATGTTGGATGAGACGATGGCGATTGGGGGAGCTGCTGGGAGTGCCGGTCGCGACCCTCACGCTGGTGCTGGTGAGCTGCGGCGGGGGTGCGGGCGGGCCGGGTGGAGCCGGTCCGCAGGTCGGTGCCATCGACATCGGAGCGGCGCCAGCCGAAACGTTGCGTGACGGCGGCACCTTCCGGTGGCCGCTCTCTGGATTTCCCCCCAACTTCAACTACAACCACCTCGATGGAACGTACGTCCCGACCTCCGACATCATTGGCGGGGTCATGCCGTCTCTGTTCCTTAGTCAGGCCGACGGTACGGTAAAGATCAACGAGAACTACCTCAAGTCCGCCGAATTGACCAGCACCGATCCACAGGTGGCGACCTACACCTTGCGCGACGAGGCCACCTGGAGCGACGGCACACCGATCACCTGGCGCGACTTCCAGGCGCAATGGCAGACCCTCAACGGCAGCAATAAGTCTTTCCAGATATCATCGAGCACGGGCTACACTGACATCGCTTCGGTCGAGCGGGGCATCTCCGACAAGCAGGTGGTGGCGACTTTCGCGAGACCCTTCTCCGACTGGCAAGGCCTGTTCAGCCCCCTGTATCCAGTTGCCACCAACACGAACCCGGACGTATTCAACACCGGGTGGACCCAGCGTCTACCCGTCACGGCTGGACCGTTCAAGGTTGAACAGATCGACCAGACCGCTAAGACCATCACGGTGGTACGCGATGAGAAGTGGTGGGGGCGCAAACCCCGGTTGGACCGAATCATCTTCCGCACCCTCCCGGACGAAGCGGAGTTTGACGCGCTGGCCAACAACGAGGTCGATTTCGTCGACATCGGCCCTAACGTCAACGACTTCACCCGGGCACAAAGCACCACAGGCGTGAATGTGCGCAAGGCGCTCGCACCGGACCTCCGGCATATCACGTTCAACGGCAAGCCCGGTTCCATTCTCGCCGACCAGCAGTTGCGTATCGCGATCCAAAAGGGAATCAATAGCCGGGCCATCGCTCAGGCACAGATCGGCCGAATCGTGCCAAACCCCACGCCCCTGGGCAATCACATCTTCGTCCAAGGCCAGCAGGGCTACCAGGACAATTCCCAGGTTGTCGCCTATAACCCGGACGAAGCGTCGAAGATGCTCGACCAGCTCGGCTGGACCCGCCAGGGCGAGGGAACCCGAAGCAAGAACGGCCAGGAGCTGGTGATCCGAGATGTGATCCCGGCACAGGTGCCGGTCGCCGATCAAGAATCCCGTCAGGTGCAGCAGTTCCTCTCCCAGATCGGGGTGAAGGTCGAGATCACACCGGTCCCCGCGGATGACCTCTTCGATAAGAACATCATTCCTGGGAACTTCGATATCGCCCACTTCTCCTGGATCGGGACGGTGTTCCCGATCTCGGGGAAGGGCTCGATCTACGGCACCAGGGGTGACACCCAGCAGAATTTCGGCGGGATCGGAAACGAGACCATCAACAACCTGTTCGCGGAGGCGAGCCGCGAGCTCGACACGGTCCGAAGGATCGATCTGGCCAACCAGATCGATCGGGAGATCTGGAAGACCGGACACTCGCTGCTGCTCTACCAGCGTCCCAACGTCATTGCGGTGCGCGACGGCGTGGCGAACTTCGGTGCCTTCGGCTTCGCCGACGAGATCTATACTGATATCGGCTTTACCCGGTGACCCGCCGTACCCGCCCTGGCCGCAGCCGAGCGCTGCGGTACGGGGCGGGTACGTCCGCGCTAGTCCTGCTGATCTGCGCACTGATCGCTGGCCTGTCGGTCTGGACGCTGGAAACAGTAGGTCCGCGGGTCGGTGGGGCCACTGAGCGTTCCTCCGGTGAGGTTGTTCGCGCCGAGGGCCGGACCGTAGATGTTCGTTGGTCGGCAGCTGGCCAGCACCGAACCGACACCGTTGCGCTGGCGGTGCCGGCGCCGCCCGTGCAAACCCGCACCGAGGTCGCCTACGACCCCCTGGAGCCCTCCACGGTGTTCATCCCCGGTAGCACGGAGCTGGCCGCACTGGATCGCGCGACCTCAGGGGTGGCCTTCAGCGGCCTGGTCGCCGCGGTGGTGCTCATTACCGGTGGATGGCAGGTGATCAGCCGGCGCCGGCTGCACCGCAGGCCTGGGCAGCCCGTCCAGGTGCGCAGGGTGCGGGTGCAGTCCGGGCTGCTCACCCGGTCCTGGCTCGAGCTGGACTCACCACTGCGCTGGATCCCGGTTCACTTCGACCCGGTCTTGGTGACGCTGCCGGCCCCTACCTTGGTGCAGCTGCACGGCGACCCGCAGCGTCGCGGGCTCGCCGCCGCCGAGGTCGGCGGCGTCTGGCTGGATCCCTCCGGCCCAGTGCGGACTACCGAACCCGCTGGCCGGCGCATCGACAGCCCGGTACGGCCGGATGCCGATGCGCTCGCGAACAGCAGCTGGCACCGTCAGTTGCGGGTCGACGCAGTGCTGATCGCTCCGGCCCCCGTAGTGGGTCTGCTCTGGGTCTTCCTCGACGGTGGCGGCATACTCACCTGGGCGTGCGCCACCACCGTCACCGCCGCCCTCGCCCTATGGTGGGCCGCTATGCGCGGCAGCGACCCCACCTGACCGGGTCAGCTCAGCTTCCACTCGTTCGCGTTCCAGGTGACACCGGTTGAACCGTGGCGGTAAACGCCGTCGATGTTGCTGGTGTAGGCCCACATGATCGGAACCTGGAACAGCGGCAGCGATACCAGGTCGTCGGCCAGGAGTTGATCGGCTTTCCGAAGGGCG
>DASQVB010000381.1:0-3505 GCA_035640975.1 Pseudonocardiaceae bacterium | reverse complement strand
TTGATCGACAGCTGGCTGGTCTGCAGGTCCGCTGCGGCGACTCCCTTGCTCTTGAGCACGTCGATCAGCGCGGTCGCCTTTCCGTTGTTGGCATCAAGGGCGCCCTTGGCGCTTTGACCCCGCGTCTGCACTCCGAGGATGACCGTCACGGTGTCCGGGGTCCCGGTGACCGTTCCGAGGCCACGGGCGGTGATGCTGGGCAGGTCCGTTGCTCCAGCACTGGTCGGCCCCGCGGCCGGCTGGTTACCGCCGGAGCACCCGACCAGCGCGAGTGCTCCGAGCGCGAGGACCGCCACACTGGACACGGAACGCTTCATCGGGATCCCCGTTCAGTGGCTGATGCACCAAGGACGATCCGGAAGGCCAAAAGGTTGCACAGTGGCAGGCCCTCCCGCGGGATCGGGCGGCCGCCAGCCGGCTGTACCGCCGCGAGCTTCGTCACTGAGCCCTGGCCCTGCCGCGCGCAGTGGGCAGTTGGGCAGTGGGCAGTGGGCAGTGGGCAACACTGCAGTCCAGCGCCTGCTCGGGGCACAGCGCCAGGATGCAAATCCTGCCCCCAAGCCGCCGTTCACGTCGAGCCAGACGATCACGCTCGTCCCGCCGTCGCTGGGGATGAGCTTTGGGCAACTCGGCAGGTTAGCGTCACTCCCGACAAGTTGCCCTCGCCCTCTAAGGCCCCTGCGACCCGACGCGTAAGACCACCGACATGCAGGACATCAGACGCAGGATCAACCGATCTGGCACCAATGGTTGATTCCATGAGGGCCCACGGGATGGGGTTGGCAAGTACGCGGCCTGTGCACAATAGACTCTGACCTAGACTATTTGCCCAGGTCAGAATTGTGGAGCCGCCTCGGGGAATCGAACCCCGGACCTGCTCATTACGAGGAGGCCGCATCCCGCCTATTACAGCGTCTACCAGCGGCGGCAGTTGCAAGTCTCAGACCTATAGGCGACCACTGCAGCACCGTTCGACCGATTTCGCACTATGTTTGATTCCACGCTGGGCCCGCCGCGTCCGCGTGAGCCAGCGATGGCCAACCACTCGACACGCCGCCCTACCGGATCAGCAGGTTGTGAACATCGACGCTGACGTGCTAAGCCGACCTGTGCGGCAAGCCCGGCTGCACGGTCGGTGTCGGTGCGTGCTTCGTCCAGGTCGCCGTAGTCCGGTACAAGGACTACATCGTCGCCGGCATGAGCCTCAGCGGCGGTTCAGACTGCACAAAGTCATCGTCCCGGGCCAGGCCAAGCAGACTCGTCAACCGAGAGGGCGATTCAGGGCGAACTTGCGATCTCGCATCGCTTGCTGGTGCATCAGGGTGAGGCGAGGTCATACGCTTCTCTCATGACACGCGAGGAGATCGAGAAGGCATACGCGGATGAAGGACTGTCACCCCACTCATGGAGCAACCGCGCGGACTACTTCTATGAAGCACATTCACACGATTATGACAAGGTCCTGTACTGCGTGCAGGGTGAAGTGACGTTCCACATGAGCGACGGTGACGTCACGTTGCGTTCAGGACAGCGCGTCGACATTCCGGCAGGCGCTCGGCATGCAGCAACGGTCGGACCAGACGGTGTGGAATGCATGGAAGCGCACAAATACCGCCGCGGATGAATTCCTATTGGGCCGGCAGATGGCGACGGCGTGAAAATTAGGCGCGGGACGGGAATTGGCTCTCCTGGCGGCTGACCCTGGCTCTCAACGACCTGGGGAAACGAAGGGCAATGGCATAGTTTGTCCCCGCTCGCGGGCTGGCGCCACCTTCGGG
The DNA here is from genome assembly GCA_035640975.1 of Pseudonocardiaceae bacterium. GTDB lineage: Bacteria > Actinomycetota > Actinomycetes > Mycobacteriales > Pseudonocardiaceae. The sequence goes on along the minus strand of DASQVB010000381.1, from coordinate 1,727 downwards.
GTCAGCCGGAGCCAGCTACCCGGTCGATCATTGCCATGAATTCTTGGGCATCGAGGCTGGCGCGGGTCGCGCCCACGCCGTCGAGTACGTCCAGTCAAGTGAACCCGCTGGGGGCCATGTGGTCATCGAGTCCTACGTCGTCCGATCCGAGCCGGTCATCACCAACGCATGATCGGTCCCAAGGAGACTGCCTCGGGTCACGGGCAGGTGCGGCAGCATCGTGGCGCGGCAACGACCCGCGACGATCCACGGTTCTCGCTGTCCACGGGCATGTCAACGTGATCAAGCCAGAGGGATTTTTGGCCCGATGCTCAGCGCACTGGTAGCGCGCAGTGGCGTAGTACAGCGTGCAGTGCGGTTACACGGGTCGGTCCGCGCTGCCGGAATGGCGGTGGTCTTCGCCCGATTCACCGGCCTGGCTGCTGAGCGATCGCGGTGCCCGAAACGGATCTGTGGCACCGCGTCGACGCTTCATGTCGCTACGTCAGCTAAACGGACCGTTCTGGAGAGTGAGTTGGCTCTCCACCGCTGGGTGGCTGGCCTGCCGATGATATTCAATGGATACCGGGGTAGGTGATACCACATGTGCGGAATCGTCGCGGCCTTCGGTGAGGTTGACGCTGGAAAGTGCGAGCGGATGCTCAACCGGGTACAGCATCGGGGACCGGATGACACCGGGATACTGACGCTCGACTCGGCCTGGTTGGGCCACCAGAGACTTTCCATCGTCGACGTCAGCCGCGGCAGGCAGCCGCTGGCCAACGGTGATGGCACGGCATGGATCGTCGGCAACGGTGAAATCTACAACCACGAGGACCTCAGCGCGAAGCTGCCTCCCGGAAGGTTACAGACCCGGTCGGACACCGAGGCGGCGCTGCACCTCGTGATGCGGGATGGTCCGGCCTCAGTGGCCGAGCTCAGCGGCATGTTCGCGCTGGCGATGGTTACCGCTACCGGAAATGGATTGGTCGCTCGCGATCCGATGGGTGTCAAGCCGCTGTACTGGATCGACGGGGCGGATGGCACGATGTTCGCCAGCGAGCTGCGGGCCTTCGACCCCGAGGATCGGCCCCGAGTGGCCTCCTTCCCACCCGGTTGCCTGTGGAGTCCTGCCGCTGGCGTCGTGCGCTATGCCGACTCGGTTCCGGTGGAAGTCCGTCCAGCCCGCCGGGCGAAGCAGCCGATCTGGGACCGCGGGACGCTGGAGAAGGTCAGGGATTCACTGGTGCTGTCCGTGCGGCGGCGGATGATGAGCGACGTCGGGGTGGGAGTGTTCCTCTCCGGCGGGCTCGACTCTGCGATCGTCGCCGCGATCGCCGCGGAGCACACCCGCCGCCGCGGCGACGTGCTGCCGACCTTCGCGGTCGGCACCAAGGACAGCAGCGACCTGTTGGCGGCTCGGCGCGTCGCCGAGTTCATCGGCAGTGACCACCACGAGGTCATCGCCACCGCCGAGTCCATCGGCGAGTCGCTGGACAACGCGGTTGAAGTGATTGAGCACTACGACCCGGCTCTGGTCCGCAGCGCGGTGCCGAACCTGCTGCTGGCGCGCGAGGCGGCCAAGAAAGTCAAGGTGGTGCTCACTGGTGAAGGTGCCGACGAGCTCTACGGCGGCTACAGCTACGTGCACAGCCCGCAGTTCGCGGATCCGGATGCCTTGCAGGCCGAGTTGGTGCGCAGCCTAGAGCAGCTGCACCACCTGAACCTGCAGCGCTGCGACCGGACGA
>DASQVB010000380.1:0-7145 GCA_035640975.1 Pseudonocardiaceae bacterium | reverse complement strand
CAGCTTTGATGCGCTGTAGGCCACAGCCGGGCTGTAACGCCGCCGCGTGAAGTTCAGGTCATCCAGATCGAGCCCACCGCCGCGGTGCGCAAGGCTGGAGACCGTGACCACTCTGGCTCCGGGGACAAGCGCAGGTCCGAGTAGCCAGGTCAGGGCCGCGTGCCCGAGATGATTGGTGCCGAGCTGCAACTCGAAGCCATCGACAGTTCGCCGCAGTGGAGCGGCCATCACGCCGGCGTTGTTCACCAGCACGTCGAGCTGATCCCCGGTGATCGAGCCGACCTCGTCGGCGGCCTTGGTGATCGAGCTGAGGTCAGCCAGGTCCAGTTGGATGAGCGTGGCGTCCCCCTCGCCGGAGCCCGACCGCACCCGGGCCAAGGCTGCCCGCCCGCGTTGCGCGTCGCGGCAGGCCAGCAGCACCGTCGCACCGTGTTCTGCGAGTGCGATGGCGGTCTGCAAGCCCAGACCGGAGTTGGCTCCTGTGACGAGCACCGTGCGGCCGGTCTGGTCGGGAATGTCGGCAGCGCTCCATCGGCTCATCCGTCGTGCCTATCGGATCGCCGCCGGCCACGCCAACCGGGTGAGGCTAGGTAGCTCATCGGCGCTCACCGGAAGCGCGCCGTCCAGAGCATCGAGAACGGCGCGACGCACCGCGGGCTGCACCTGCGCCACCGAGACCGAACGACCGAGCTCGGCGGTCAGCGACGTGACGCCGGCATCGGCGATACCGCACGGCACGATCCGATCGAAGGCGGCGAGGTCAGGCTGGCAGTTCAAGGCGAACCCGTGCGTGGTCACCCCCCGGCTGACCCGAACCCCGATCGCCGCGATCTTGCGTTCCGGGCGGGCGGTGACCGGATCAGCCGCCAACCACACCCCCGATCGTCCCGCGATTCGTCCGGTGTGCATGCCCAGCTCGGTACATACCGCGATCAGTGCCTGCTCCAGGCGCCGCACGTAGTCGACGACGTCCATCGGCGCGGCGAGTGCGACCAGCGGGTAGCCGACGAGCTGGCCGGGACCGTGCCAGGTGATCTTCCCGCCACGGTCGACGTCGATCACCGGCGTGCCGTCGTCAGGCCGGTCGCCGGGTGTGGTCCGCCGACCCGCGGTGTACACGGAGGGGTGCTCCAGCAGCAGCAACACGTCGGGCCCGGTGCCCTCAGCCCGGGCAGCGGCAATCTCACGTTGCAGTTCCCAGGCCCGTGCGTAGTCGACGGTGCCCAGCTGGCGGACGTGGATGGGCGCCGTGGTGGCCCGGCAGGACTCGGTGTCGGCGGTCACGGGGGCGAGATTACGCCGGTTACTCCAGCGCCGCGGCCAGCGCCGCAGGCAAGGTTCCATGCTGGAATGGGTAGCCGTGCTTGCGCAAGACCCCCGGTACGGCGCGCTGGCCGGTCAGCACCATCTCATCGACCAGTTCGGCGCCGCGGGCCAGCCGCAGCGCGAAGCCGGGGACCACCAGCACAGCCGGGCGGTGCATCGCCTCGCCCATCGCCCGGGTGAACTCGGCGTTGGTCACCGGCTCCGGGCCGGTGAGGTTGACCGGACCAGACACCGTGTCGTGTTCGAGGGCAAACCGGATAGCGCCCACCTCGTCGTCCAGCGAGATCCACGGCATGTACTGCTGCCCGCTGTCGAGACGACCGCCCAGCCCTAGCGCGAACAGCGGCTTGAGCTGGCCTATCAGCCCTCCCGACGGGGAGATCACCAGTCCGGTGCGTACCCGCACCACGCGCGCCCCGGCGCGCTCCGCGGCCATCGTGGCGGCCTCCCATTCACGGCAGACCTGCGCGATGAATCCGGAGCCCGACGGTGCAGCTTCGTCGATCTCGCGGTTGCCGGTGTCGCCGTAGAAACCCACCCCGGAGGCGTTCACCAGTACCGGAACCCGGTGCTCGGCCACTGCCGTGGCGAGCACCTCGGTGGGACCGATCCGGCTGTCTCTGATGGTCTGCTTGAACTCCCCAGACCAGCGCCGGGTGGCCATCGCCGAGCCACCCAGATTCACCACGGCATCGACGCCGTCCAGGGTGCCGGTGTCCATCGTCGCCGCCGAAGGGTCCCAGCCCCGCTCGTCCGGCGCGCCTGGGCGCCTGCGCACCAACCGGAGAACATCGTGGCCTGCCTCGCGCAGCGCCGAGACCAGAGCGGTACCGATCAGACCCGACGACCCCGCGATCGCGACGCGCATGAGCAGATCTTCTCGGTTCCTCGCCAACCGCGCGACTCCGGGTTGGACAGCACGGCTCTGGTAAGGGGCCTACAGCCCGAGGTCGGCCTCGAAGGCGGCTTCGGTGAGGCGTTGTTTGATGGTGTTGAGGAATCTCGCTGCATCGGCGCCGTCGACCAATCGGTGGTCGTAGGACAGCGCGAGGTAGGTGATCGAGCGGACCGCGATGGTGTCCCCGTCCTCGCTGGACAGCACCACCGGTCGCTTGACCACACTTCCGGTGCCAAGGATGCCGACCTGTGGCTGCAGGATGATCGGTGTGTCGAAAAGAGCTCCCCGCGAGCCGGTGTTGCTGATCGTGAACGTGCCGCCGCTCATCTCGTCCGGAGTGATCTTGTTTGCCCTGGTCCGCTCGGCGAGGTCGGCGATCCGGCGGGCCAGACCGGCGATATTGAGGTCACCCGCCTCGTGGATCACCGGTACAAGCAGGCCACGGTCGGTGTCGACGGCGATGCCGAGATGCTCGGCACCGTGGTAGGTGATCTGGCCCTGCTCGGTATCAATCGAGGCGTTCACCTTCGGGTGCTGCTTGAGCGCCTCGACGGTGGCCTGGGCGAAGAAAGGCAGGAAGGAGAGCTTGACGCCTTCCCGAGCCTCGAAGTCGCGCTTGGCCCGATCGCGCAGCCGTGCGAGACGGGTGACGTCGGCTTCCACCACGGTAGTGAGCTGCGCGGAAACCTGCAGCGATTCGACCATTCGCTTGGCGATGACGCTGCGCATCCGCGACATCTTCTCGGTCTTGCCGCGCAGCTCTGGAGCGGTCACCGCATGCTGTGCCGGGGTGGTCTGCTGCGGTGCGGGGCGAGACGGTGGCGCAGCCGCGGGTTCCGGTGCGGGTTGGGCTGCTTCGACCTGCGGTTCTTCGGGTTGGGATTCTTCAGGTTGGGGCGCTTCCACGGCGGCGAGAACGTCTTGCTTACGGATCCGGCCGCCGACCCCGGTGCCCTGCACACCCGACAGATCGATGCCGTGTTCCGCCGCGAGCTTGCGCACCAGGGGCGTCACATACGGTGCACCGCCGGACTCGTCGGCGTGGGATACCGGGCGGGGCCGGGTCGGAGGCTGCGACTCGTTGGCTTCGGGCTGGGCGGATTGGTCGGGCCGGCCCGCCGCCGGCGCCTGGTCCGCGCGGCTATCTCCGATCGTGGCCAGCTTGGCTCCGACTTCGGCGGTCTCGTCCTGCGCTACGACGATCTCCAGCAAGGCACCTGCAACCGGGGAGGGAATTTCGGTGTCAACCTTGTCTGTGGACACCTCCAGCAGCGGCTCGTCCACCTCGACGGTGTCACCGATCTGCTTGAGCCACCGCGTCACGGTCCCCGAAGTAACGCTCTCTCCCAGCGCAGGCATCGTCACGGACGTTCCGGGACCGGACTCGGATGCCCCAGAGTCCGACGAGGACCCATTACCGGCGGGCTGCGGCTGAGCCGATTGCGGCGGGGCGGATTGCTGCTGGGTAGGTTGCTGCCGGGCCGGATGGGGCTGTTCTTGCTGGCTGACCGGCGTCTGCTGGCGGGTACCGCTGCTGGCGTCACCGATCACGGCCAGTTCCGCGCCGACCTCGACGGTCTCGTCCTCAGGCACCACGATCCGCTGCAGCACGCCTGCTGCAGGAGAGGGGATCTCGGTGTCGACCTTGTCGGTGGACACCTCGACCAAGGGTTCGTCGACCTCGACGGTCTCACCCTCCTGTTTGAGCCAGCGCGTCACCGTTCCCTCGGTGACACTCTCGCCGAGCGCGGGCATCTCCACCGAGTAGGCCATTTCTTGCCTCGACTCCTCGTCGTTCTTGAGGTCTTCTTGCGTCGTTCTCGCGCGGCGTGCGTCGATCAACCGTGCGCGTGCAGTGGCTTGCCGGCCAAGGCGAGATGCGCCTCGCCCAGCGCCTCGTTCTGCGTCGGGTGGGCATGGACCAAGGCCGCGACGTCGTCCGGATAGGCATCCCAGTTGACGATCAGCTGCGCCTCACCGACCAGTTCACCAATGCGCTCGCCGACCATGTGCACTCCGACCACTGGGCCGTCCTTGGCGCGCACCAGCTTGATCGCGCCCCGGGCCTGCAGGATCTGGCTGCGACCGTTGCCGGCCAAGTCGTAGGTGAGTGTCTCGACCTCGCGGTAACGGTCCCTGGCCTGCGCCTCGGTGAGACCGACCGAGGCCACCTGCGGCTCGCAGTACGTCACGCGCGGAATACCGTCCTCGTCGATCGGGGTCGGGTTGCGTCCCGCGATGTCCTCGGCGAGGAAAATGCCCTGGGCAAACCCGCGATGCGCGAGCTGCAACCCTGGCACGATGTCCCCCAGCGCGTATACCCCCGGCAGGTTGGTACGCAGCCGCTCGTCGGTGAGCACGAAACCGCGTTCCATCCGCACACCGGCCTCGGCGTACCCGGCCTCAGCGGTGTTCGGCCCCCGGCCCACGGCGACCAGCAGCAGATCGGCCTCGAGCTGCTCACCGGACTCCAGGCTCACTGTGACATCGGAGTCGGACTGGCTGGCCCCGGTGAACTTCACGCCGGTCTTGAACGTGATGCCACGCCGCCGGAAGGCTCGCTCCAGTTGCTTGGAGCAGAAGTCGTCCTCGGCCGCGACGAGCCGGGGCAGCGCCTCGACGATGATCACCTCGGCGCCGAAGGAGCGCCACACGCTGGCGAACTCGACTCCGATCACACCACCCCCGAGCACCACAACGCGCTCGGGCAAGTAATCCAGGTTCAGCGCCTGATCACTGGTGATGACGCGGCCGCCGACCTCCAGATCGGGCAGGGTCCTGGCGTAGGAACCGGTCGCCAGCACCACGTTGTGCCCGGTGTAGCGCTGGCCCTCGACGTCAACGGCGTTCGGGGCGACGAACCGGCCGCTTCCCTCCACATAGGTGATTCCGCGGGAGGACACCAACCCGTGCAGGCCCTTGAACATCTTGGCGACGACGCCGTCCTTGTACTTGTTCACCCCACCCATGTCGATGCCTTCGAGCGCGGTCTTCACGCCCAATCGATGACCGTCACGCGCAGCATCGGCCACCTCGGCAGCGTGCAGCAACGCCTTGGTCGGGATGCAGCCACGATGCAGGCAGGTGCCACCGAGCTTGTCCTTCTCGACTAGGACGACGGACAGGCCCAACTCCGCGGCACGCAGCGCGCAGGCGTAACCACCCGAGCCGCCACCAAGGATCACCAGGTCGGCGGAGGTATCGGTCACTGAGAAGCTCCTCAAACAGACATCGGTAACGTGGCGAGCGGGCGCCTAGGCCATCTTGTCACCACGCCCAGAGTTCCGGCGATGTGGGCGAGGCGACCTGGCAGCTGGTCGAAGCGTGGAGCAACCGGACGGGCACGGTCGTTGAACTGGCAGGATTGCCGGGAGGATCGGCGTTGGAGGAGGTGCCGACGTGGGCGTGTTCGATCGACTCCTGGGTCGGGAGCGGCCAGGAACCAAACGCGCGGCGTCCAGCGCGGACGTCGACCACCTCGAGCAGTGGGCGGCGTCACACCGCGGAGTGGAGGCGTTCGTCGAGCCGCGCACGACGGTCACCGAGACCACCGTGGTGCTGGTTGCACACGACGGCGAGTGGACCCGGCGCAGGGTCGAAGGCGACGAGGGCGTCCGGCGGCTGGGTAAGCGGCTGCGGACCCCCATTTACGACGTAGCCCAGATCGGTTACCCACAACGGATGCGAGACTACACAGCCCGCCAGCGCATCCTCCGCGAGCGCGAGCAGCAGCAGTAGGTTTCTCAGCCCCGTTCGGCGATGTCAGTGAGAACAGCGACCAGGGTGCGCACCGGCACCCCAGTGCCGCCCTTGCCGGTGTAGCCCCACGGGGAGCCGGTGTTGTAGGCCGGCCCGGCGATATCCAGGTGTGCCCACGGCGTGCCGTCGGCGACGAACTCGGACAGGAAGATCCCGGCGGCGAGCATGCCGCCCCAGCGGTGGCCGGCCACGTTGGCAATGTCAGCGAGCTTGGAGTCCAGGTCAGCCCGCAAGTGGTCGGGCAGCGGCATGGCCCACCCGTTCTCCCCGACCTCCTGCGAGATCGCGGTGACCCGATCCCGGAACTCCGGAGTGCCCATGATCCCCGGCGTACGGCTGCCCAACGCCACGATCTGGGCGCCGGTGAGCGTGGCGGTATCGATGAGGTAGTCGGGGGAGTCCTGCGCCGCGCGGACCAGCGCATCGGCCAGGATCAGCCGGCCCTCTGCGTCGGTGTTGAGTACCTCGACGGTCTTGCCGCCGTACATCGTGAGGACGTCCCCGGGCCGGTACGCGGTGCCCGAGGGCATGTTCTCGGCCATCGGTACGGTGGCGATCACCTCCACCGGCAGCTCGAGGCGGCCAGCGAGCACCGCGGTGACGATCACGGCGGCGGCGCCCGCCATGTCCATGGTCATCTCATCCATCTTCGCCGCCGGCTTGATCGAGATCCCACCGGTGTCGAAGGTGATCCCCTTGCCGATCAGGGCTACCTTCGCTCGCGGTGGGACTGCGGTGGGAACCCAGTGCAGCCGGACCAGCCGGGGCGGGCGAGATGAGCCACCGCCGACGCCCAGGATGCCGCCGTAACCCTCGCGCCCTAGCGCCTTCTCGTCGAGTACCTCGGTGCGTAGCCCGGCTTGCTCGCCCAAAGTCACTGCACGCTCAGCGAACGAGGCTGGATAGAGGTCGTTGGGTGGCGTGTTCACCAGGTCACGGGCGGCCGCGACCGCCTCGGCGACAGCGGTCGCACGGGCCAGTTGCTGCTGTGCGCTGGCGGCGTTGGCCGAGGGCACCGACAGGTCCATCCGGCTCAGCGGCCCGTCCCCGTTGTCGGACCGGTACGCGGTGAAGGCATAGCTGCCCAGCGCGGCGCCCTCCGCGGCGGCGGCAAGGTCGATCCGAGACAACGTGGTGACCGCATGAGAGGTACCGGACAGTG
>DASQVB010000379.1:0-3328 GCA_035640975.1 Pseudonocardiaceae bacterium | reverse complement strand
GATGGGCGCCTCATCCTGCGTGACCTGCGGCGAGTGCGTCGCCGCCTGCCCCACCGGGGCGCTGACCAACAAGCCGATCAACAACATCCCGATCCGCCCCCGCGAGCAGCTGGACGCGGTGCACAGCGTCTGCCCGTACTGTGGCGTGGGCTGCGCGCTGACCTACCACGTGGACCGCGAGCGCGGCGCGATCGCCTATGCTGAGGGTCGCGACCAGCCCGGATCCCAGGGCCGGCTGTGCGTCAAGGGCCGCTACGGCTGGGACTACGCGGCATCGGCGCAACGGCTGACGGTTCCGCTGATCCGCCGGGAGAGCTCTTACCCCAAGGGGCCGCTGTCGGCAGACGTGAAAGGCGACCACAAGCGCCGCAAGCCGGGCGGCTTGGTGGACTACGACGAGGTGCTGCCGCACTTCCGGGAGGCCAGCTGGGACGAGGCACTGGACCTCGTCGCCCGCCGGCTCACAGAGATCCACGCCGACGGCGGCCCACCGGCGATCGCCGGGTTCGGCTCGGCGAAGTGCTCCAACGAGGAGGCCTACCTCTTCCAGAAGCTGATCCGCACCGGCTTTCGGACCAATAACGTCGACCACTGCACCCGGCTGTGCCACGCCTCGTCAGTGGCCGCGTTGTTCGAGGGCATCGGCTCCGGCGCGGTGTCCACCACCTACGGCGACGTCATCAACGCCGACGTCGCAATTATCACCGGCAGCAACGCCACCGCCAACCACCCCGTCGCGAGCTCGTTTTTCAAGCAAGCTCGCCGGCACGGCACGAAGATCATCTATATCGATCCGCGGGCCGACCGGGTCGCCGACCACGCCGATATCTACTGCCAGCTCAAGCCGGGCACCGATGTGGCGTTCTACAACGGGGTGATGCACGAGATCATCCGCCTCGGATTGATCGACCGGGAGTACATCGCGAGCCGGACGTCCAACTACGACGAGCTGGCGCGCACCGTCGCCGACTACCCGCCACAGCGTGCCGCGCAGATCACCGGCATCGACGCTGACACCATCACCGAGGTGGCGCGGGTCTGGGGCAGCGCCAACGCTGGAATCATCTTCTGGGGCATGGGGATCTCCCAGCACACCACTGGCACCGACAACGCGCGCTGCCTGATCGCGATGTGCGCGATCACCGGCAACGTCGGCAAGCCCGGAAGCGGCCTGCATCCGCTACGCGGGCAGAACAACGTGCAAGGCGCGTCCGACGTCGGACTGATCCCGATGTTCTACCCCGATTACCAGAAGGCCGACTCCGCGCAGGTGCGTGCGCGCTTCGAGCAGGCCTGGGGCGTCAGCGGTCTGGACCCGGAGAAGGGCCTGACCGTTACCGAGATCATCGGTTCGGTCCTCACTGGTGGCGTGCGGGGGATGTACATGCTGGGGGAGAACCCGTTCCTGTCCGACCCGAACATCAACAAGGTGCGCAAGGCATTGTCGGCGCTGGAGTTCCTGGTAGTGCAGGACATCTTCCTCACCGAGACCGCCGAGTTCGCCGACGTGGTGCTGCCCGCGTCATCTTATTTAGAGAAGAACGGCACCTACACGAACACCGACCGGCGGGTGCAGCTCGGTCGCAAGGTGCTCGACCTGCCCGGTCAGGCCCGGGTCGACTGGGAGATCGTGCAGGACATCGCCCAGCGAATCGGCTTGGACTGGCACTACACCAGCTCGTGTGAAGTGTTCGACGAGATGGTCAGCCTCATGCCCAACTACGCCAACCTGTCCTACGACAACCTCGGCGGCACCGGCAAGCTGTATCCCAACGCCGAGCCGGAACACTCCGACGGCACGGTGGTGCTCTTCGACGAGCGATTCAATACTGACGACGGGCTGGCCCACCTGGTGCCTGCGCAGTGGTTGCCGGCCAAGGAGTTGCCCGACGCCGACTACCCGCTGGTGCTCAACACCGGCCGCTTGCTGGAGCACTGGCACACCGGGTCGATGACCCGCCGCTCCTACGCCTTGGACGCGATCGCACCGCAGGCGCAGGTGTACGTGCATCCCAAAGACGCGGCCGACCGCGGCCTCGTGCACGGCGAGATGGTCCGGGTGCGCTCCCGCCGGGGAGAGATCGAGCTGCGCTTGAAGGTCTCGCACCGGGAGGCGCCCGGCAACTGCTTCATCCCATTTCATTTCCGCGAAGCCGCGGCCAACGTGCTCACCATCGACGAGATCGATCCCTACGGCAAGATCCCCGAGTTCAAGTTCTGCGCCGTCCAAGTCGAGCCGCTACTTGTGGAAAACCGTGAGTGACGATAAGAGCTCCGGCTCGCATCGCCACTCACGGGTGGCGGGTGTGGAGGCTCGGGCCGGCAGGTTTCCTGGGCCGAGTTTGATCCCCGAGCTCAACGCCATCCAGTCCCGGCTCGGCTGGTTGCCCCGCGAGGAGCTGGTCGGGCTGGCCCGCCGGATGCGCAGGCCGCTGTATGAAATCGAGGGTCTGATCTCGTTCTACCCGCACTTTCGCACCGACGTGCCACCGAAAGTGACGTTGCACGCCTGCCGCGATTTGTCCTGCTGGCTCGCCGGGTCCGTACCGGGGTTGGCCGGGCGCTACGGATCATCTGAAGTGGAGTTCCGCGAGGTGTCCTGCCTGGGACGCTGTGACCTGGCGCCCGCCGTCGCAGTGAACGAGCACCCTGCACGGGCGGCCGACGCCGATGCGTTGGTCGCCGCTGCCCTCGACGGTCGGCTGCGGCCGGCGCAGCCGACTCCGTCGGGTCGAAGCATGCCGTGGCCCAATGATCCCTACGCTTCTGGCGAGCAGCGGTATCAGGTGCTGCGCGCGCTGCTGACCGGATCGCTGCAGTCAGCCCAGGTGATCTCCACGCTGGCGGAATCAGGGCTGCGCGGGATGGGTGGCGCGGGCTTTCCCACTGGCAAGAAATGGGAACTGGTGGCGAACCAGCCCGGCGGCGTGAAGTACGCGATCTGCAATGCCGACGAGTCCGAGCCGGGCACCTTCAAGGACCGGCAGATCCTTGCTGACCAGCCGCATCTGGTGCTCGAAGGGTTGCTGGTGGGCATGCTCTGCGTCGGCGCGGAGCAGGGCTGGGTGTTCATCCGCCACGAGTACGGCCCCGAAGAACACGTTTTGCGGTCGGAGATCGAGGACTTGCGCGCCCGCGGTCTGCTCGGGATGGACGTGCTGGGCAGCGGGCGCACCCTGATGCTGGACATCTTCACCTCGCCCGGGGGCTACATCCTCGGTGAGGAGTCCGCGTTGATCGAATGCATGGAAGGTCACCGTGGCGAGCCGCGGAACAAGCCGCCGTTCCCGGGGGTGTACGGGCTGCACGGCCGGCCCACCCTGATGAA
>DASQVB010000378.1:0-2782 GCA_035640975.1 Pseudonocardiaceae bacterium | reverse complement strand
TGGAGACCTGGAAGTACACCGCGGCATCTCCGGTGCCGATCAGGCTGGGCCCTCGGTCGGTCACTCCTTGCAGGTTGGCGCCGTGGCAGCTGATGCAGGCATTGTTGTAGAGCTGCTCGCCCTGGCGCACCAGCGCCGGATCTTCCTGGGCGTGCGCGATCTGGGGCTGCGGTGCCAACACCGTGTACAGCCCGCCGGCAGACAGCAGCGCCACGGCGAGCGCCAGCATCCCGGACACCCGACGGCGCAGCCGGCCGCGGCCTCCCCGCTTCGATCGAGCTGAGTCCGACCCCCGGGAGTCCGATTCCAGGGGGTTCGATCCTTCGGCGGGACTCGATCGTGCGTCGGATCTTGAGGTGGTCATCGGTCGCGGCTACCCCCGCTGTCTGGTTCGGCTCTGCTGTCTTGTCGGCTGGGTGCTGGTGCTAAGGCAAGAAGTAGATGGTGGCGAACAGGCCGATCCACACCACGTCGACGAAATGCCAGTAATACGACACGACGATCGCGGCGGTAGCCTGTGCCGGTGTGAACTTGCTCAGCTTGGTCCGGACGATGAGGAAGATGAATGCGATCAAACCGCCGGTCACGTGCAAGCCGTGGAAGCCAGTAGTGAGGTAGAAGACAGTGCCGTAGGCCCCGGAGGGGATTGTGACACCCTCATGGATGAGGTTGCGGTACTCGTTGGCCTGGCCCAGCACGAACAGCGTGCCCATGATCAGCGTGATCGTGTACCAGAGCCGCAACCCGAATACATCGCCCTGCTCTGCCTTGAACACGCCCCACTGGCAGGTGAACGACGAGGCCACCAAAATGATCGTGACCACCAGCGCATAGGGCACGTCGAGGTGGATCGGGTGCCCGGTGGACTCCAGGATAGGAGGCCACGGACCATCGTTGTTCGCCTTCACGGTGAAGAACATCGCGAACAGACCGGCGAAGAACATCAGCTCGCTGGACAGCCATACGATGGTGCCGACGCTGACCATGTTGGGCCGGTTCAGCGAGTGCACCCGTTGACTGATGGCGGGCGCTGCCAGGCTGGACGAGGAGGTCACACCAAGCATTATGGCCAACGCTGCCTGCCTTGGCGGGGCCGGGGCAGCTGGATGCCTGCCCGGAGTGACGAACCTTGAGCGGATATCATCAACGCCACCGCCCGCGCGGTGACCTGCGCGCGATGAATCCGAACCGGCCACCCGACCCTGCGGCCCGCGGGGCACCGACATGAGGACCTCGACCCATCAGATGACCGCTCCGAGCGACGCCACCACGGTTCTGGTCTTCAGCCACCGACCGGAGGTGCGGGAGGCCATCATCAACGCGGTCGGACGGCGTCCCGCGGCGGATATCGGCCGGCTGAATTACGTCGAGGCAGGCACGATTGCCGAGGTGTTAGAGCAGGTCGACGCGGGTGCAGTGAACCTGGCAATCCTTGACGGCGAGGCTCAGCCCACCGGAGGGATGGGGCTGTCCCGCCAGCTCAAGAACGAGATTACGCCGTGCCCGCCGGTGATCGTTTCAGTGCAGCGAAGGGACGACCGCTGGTTGGCCGTCTGGTCACAAGCCGACGCGGTGATCGTGCATCCGCTGGACCCGCTGGTCGCTGCGGAGACGGTGGCTGAGGTGCTTCGCGCAGACCGGCGGCCGGCAGCGAACGGCTGACGCACCCCCATGGTAACGACAGCGACGACGGCCGGTGCCCGTACCTGGCCTGTGCTGCTCACTCAGTTGATCACCGGGACCGATCTCGATGTCGATGACACGGCGTGGGCGATGGACCAGGTGATGACCGGTGCGGCGACGCCCGCGCAGGTGGCCGCGTTCGTGGTGGCGTTACGAGGCAAGGGCGAGACCTCGGCGGAGATCACCGGGCTTGCCGCCGGCATGCTGTCACACGCTCGGCGGGTGCACGTGCCGCAGCGCGCGATCGACGTCGTGGGCACCGGGGGCGACCAGGCACACACCGTCAACATCTCCACGATGACCGCGCTGGTGACTGCTGCTGCCGGGGCAACCGTCATCAAGCACGGTAACCGTGCGGCCTCGTCGAGGTGCGGCACTGCGGATGTGCTGGAGAAACTGGGGGTAGCGATCGACCTCGGACCCGACGAGGTGGCGCAGTGCGTGGCCGAGTTGGGCATCGGGTTCTGCTTCGCACCGTTGTTTCACCCGGCGATGCGGCACGCGGCCGGGGTACGGCGTGAGATCGGGGTGCCTACTGCGTTCAACTTCCTTGGGCCGCTGACCAATCCGGCGCAGCCGGAGACCGGACTGGTGGGCTGCGCGGACCTGCGGATGGCCCCGGTAATGGCCCAGGTGCTCGCCGACCGGGGTGTCAGCGCGCTGGTGGTCCGTGGCGATGACGGGCTCGATGAGATCACCACGACGACCACCACCTCGGTGTGGGTGGCCCAGGGCGGCACAGTGCGGCGGGACCAGTTGGACCCGGCGGCGCTGGACGTACCGGTTGCCCGTCGAGAGGACCTGCGCGGCGGGGACGCCGCGACGAACGCAGAGGTAGTTCGGCGCCTGCTCGCCGGCGATCCCGGTCCGGTGCGAGATGCCGTAGTGCTCAACTCAGCCGCCGCGCTTGCCACCCACCGCGGGCTCACCAGCGATCTGACCGAGGATCTCATGGATACGGCACGAGGCGCCGCCGAAGCTATCGACTCCGGCGCTGCGGCCGCATTGCTGGAGCGTTGGGCAAGGCTGACAACTGAGCTGTCCGCCACGTGACGCTGCGTTGACGCGTGCAGCCGCCCGGTTGCCCGTGACAAGTGCG
>DASQVB010000377.1:0-4325 GCA_035640975.1 Pseudonocardiaceae bacterium | reverse complement strand
GCTGCGGAAGGTCATGCACAACCATGGCCACGGCCATACTGCGGTTGAAGTAGTCACGGTCCACCTGCTTGGCGCCCGCTCCCCAGGCTGGGCGGTTGGGCAGCGACCAGTTGATCGGAAGCGGAATCCCGACCCCGGCGGCAGCGATGTGACCGCCGCCAACGAATCCCCGGCTGTCGTCATGACCGTTGAACTCGAAACTGCTGGCACTGACGTAGCCGCCGCCCGCCCAGGCATAGATCGGATCCTCGAAGGTCCCAACAGCGGCGCTGTACTCATGGAAGGTGACGTTGCGCCCGACCAGGTCGCTCCCGTTGGCGAGACCGTTGGGAAAGCGGGAGCTCCGCGAGAGCAGCAGCAGCCTGGCGGTCTCGACCGCCCCACAGGCCAGAATCACCACATCCGCTTCCTGCTCGTACGTGGTGCCCTCCTCGTCGGCATACACTGCACCCTTCGCCCGACCCCGTTCATCGACGGTAATTTCGGAGACGTAGGCGTTGGGTCGCAAGTCAAGCCGACCGGTAGCGACCGCGTCGGGCACGAACACGTTGAGCGCGCTGGACCGTGTGCCGGTCGGGTCACCATGTTGCTGGGCGAATGCGCTGATCACAGTGGCTGGCCGCCCGTTGAAAGGCCTAGACAACGCCGCCTGGGGAGTCGGGAAGGAGTTGTAGCCGAGCTTGGCGCAGCCCTCGTGGAACTTCTGGGCATACCGCGACTGGGGCAGCGGTGGGCACGGGTAGTCCTTGCTGCGCCACGACTCATGGCGGTTTGCACCCGCCCGCCCGGACACACCGAACGCCCACTCCACCTGGGTGTAGTACGCCTCAAGCTCGTCATAGGTGATCGGCCAGTCGACCAGCGTCGTCCCTGGCACGTCGCCGACGATGCTGTGCAGCCGGAAGTCACTTTCAGTGAAGCGCGGCAACCAGCCCTGCCAATGCACGGTCCCGCCACCGACCATCTGGGGCACGGGGCAGAACAGCTCGGTACGGAACTCGCCGTCGGCTGAGTCGCGCACCGTGCGGGGGTTCAGCAGCGGATCCGGCCACAGGTTGTAGCGGTTGACGTTGGCGAGCTCGTCACCACCGAAGGTTTCCCGCGTACGCCACGGGCCGCGCTCCAACATGACAACACGCATCCCACGCTCGGTGAGGACCTTGGCGGCGGCTGCGCCGGACGCCCCTGCCCCGATGATGCAGACGTCGGCCCGGTCGGGCTTCGCCCCGTTGGTCACGATGCCTCCTTTGCTCTGGGGTGCTCCCAGTCGTCGGCGAAGTAGTCAAGGGTGCTGTAGCCCCCGGTGTGCACCTCGGCGAGGGAGGCTGGCCCCGGGAAGCCGATGACATCCCAGCCGACTCGGTTGCGGTTGCCGCCGTAGATCGGGTCGGCATAGAAGGCCTGGCGGGTGTGCAGGGCCAGCAGCGGCACGAATCCAAGATCAACCTCAGCGCTGGTCTGCTGCAGGGCGGGTTCGACCGGCGCGCCGTACAGTGTCACCCGCGCCTGCTCGAGCTCGATTTCCTGCTCCTGATCTGGCCGCTCGAGGTTGCGCAGGACCTCGTCTTGCTGCTCGGGCGCCAGATCGACGAAGTCGGCGTGGTGCGTCGCTCGGGCCCGCTCGTCGAGGTCCCGGACACCCGAGACGTAGCGTTCACGCACGACGTCAATGCGCTGCCGCCACGCCTCCGCTCTTTTCCCCGACAACTGTTCGAAGCCGCTGCCATCGGGCTTGGCGTAGATGTAGTCGATCCCGGACAGATACCGGTCGAGGAAGTGGATGGTTCCGGCCTCGGTCGCTCCGGGTGTGTCGTCAGTAGGGATGATGCGCGCCATGGCAGCTTGGATGGTGGCTCGCTGGTGGGGGTCGAAGAATGTGTCACTCGGCATGTGTTTCCTCTCTCTCGCCTGTCGACAGCGTCGGGCCTGTCAGCCCAACACCGTCGGCTACCTCGACCCAGACCTGAGATCGGGCGGATTGCACAACTGCAGCAGTCAATGCCGCCGCGCGGTAGCCGTCGGCGAAGGCCGGCAGCCCATCGGGGCGATGACCTTCAATGGCGGCGTAGGTGTCCTTCGCGAGTGCGTTGAAGCAGTCCTGATAGCCCTGCGGATGACCTGCAGGTAGGTAGGCGTACGCCGCAGCTGGTGGCGCGAGCGTGTCCGGCCCGCGGGAAATGACCCTGTTCTCGGTGCGCCCACCGATCTGCAGGGTGTCGGGGACCTCCGCATCGAATCGGTACGAAGCCGTGGTGCCGTCGAAGGAGAAGGCCAGCCGGTTCTTACGGCCTGGCGATACCTGGCTCACGACGACCGAGCCCGAGGCTCCCTGGTCGGTCTGGAAGAGCACGGTCGCGCCGTCTTCGGTGGCAACCGCACCAGCCCTGTCGCCGGTCGGCCGCTCGTCGAACGCGCGTGCAGTACTCGCGATCAGCCGGACGATGCGGTGCCCAGTCACGAACTCCATCAGGTCACACCAGTGGACCCCGATGTCGCTGAAGGCCCGCGACGCGCCACCAAGCGCGGGGTCCACCCTCCAGTTGCTATCGGTGGAACCGGCCAGCCAGTCCTGAAGGTAGGAGCCGTGGAGGAGCCACAGCCTGCCCGCCTCGCCGTTAGCTATGCGAGTCCGCGCCTCGCGTACGGTCGGGTAGAAGCGGTAGACGAACGGGACAGCGGTCACCACGTCGGTGTTCGCGGCGAGCTCGGCGAGCCGCTGCGCGTCCGCGGCTGTGGTGGCGAGCGGCTTCTCGCAGACCACGTGCTTTCCAGCGTGAAGTGCCTGTTCGGCGAGCGGGAAGTGGAGGTGGTTCGGGGTGCAGATGTGGACCACGTCGACATCGTCGGCGGTGATCAGCTCCTCGGCGGACTCGGCCACCCCTGCGGCGCCCATGGTCTGAGCGCCGCGGCTGGCTGATTCGGCCGAGTGGCCGCTGACCATGGACAGCCTCGCTCCCGCTGCCTGGATGGCGCGGGCGTGGACGCTGCCCATGAAGCCGGTGCCGATCACTCCGGCCCTGATCTTGCCGGCCATCGCAGCGTTACTTCTTCCGCGCCAAGGCCACGGCGAGGATGATGATTGCGCCGCGAATCACCTGCTGCTGACTGGCGTCGAGACCGGCCAAGATCAGGCCGTTGTTGATCAATCCGATGAGCAGTGCTCCGAAGAGGGTGCCGATCACTGTGCCCGCTCCACCGAAGAGACTCGTGCCACCGAGGATGACGGCCGCGATGGCCGACAGCTCGTCTCCTTGTCCCCACTGGAATCGGCCCGACTGCAGCCGGCCTGCGTACAGCATCCCGGCAAAGGCGGCCACCATGCCTGAGATCAGCAGTACCTCGAACTTGATCCGCTTGGTGTTGATGCCGGTGAACTCCGCGGCCATCCGGTTGCCGCCGGTGGCCAGCACCTGCCGGCCGAAGCGAGTCTTGGACAGCACGATCGCGCCGACGGCGACGAAGATCGCCATCCATACCACCAGTCCAGGAAATGGACCTAGGTTGCCCGAACCGAAGGCGAGGTTGTACGCGTACGACAAGATCGGCTGCGGCGCCGAGTCGGTGATCCATTGGGCCATGCCGAATGCGATGCCGAGCATGCCCAGGGTGACCAGGAACGAGGGGATTCCGAGTCCGGCGACCAGGCCGCCGTTGATCGAGCCCACCACAACGCCAACTAAGAGCCCGGCAATGACGCCGGCGACCACACCCCAGTTGGCCACGGCCATCGCCGTGACCACACTCGCAAGACCCGCCACGGAGCCGACACTGAGGTCGATCTCGGCACAGGCGATCACATAGGTCATGCCGACGGCGATCACTGTTATCGTCGCTGTCTGCCGCAAGATGTTCAGCAGGTTATTGGGGGACAGGAAGCCTTGATCACCGAGCAGTATCGCGAAAAAGATGAAGATCACGACAAAGCCGATATAGATGACATAGCGCCGCCAATCGAGTGTGGCGAACCGGCTGCGCCGCGCAACTGCGACGGCGCCGCCGCCCTCGGTTGCGGGCTTGGTGGTCTGGGTCACGGTTAGACTCCTTGGACGGCGTGTTGGAGGGACTCTTCGTCAGCGATGTCCTTGCGGGCCAGCTCCTGTTGCACGGTCCCGTCTCGCAAGATCAAGACCCGGTCGCTGACGGCCAGAAGTTCGGCGTACTCCGATGAAATGACGATCACGGCTTTGCCCTCTTCGGCGAGGTTGCGGATCATGGTGAGGATCTCAGTTTTGGTGCCAATGTCGACCCCGGCGGTCGGCTCATCCATGATCAAGACCTCGGGCTCGGTACCGAGCCATTTGGCGATGACGACCTTTTGCTGGTTC
>DASQVB010000376.1:0-3358 GCA_035640975.1 Pseudonocardiaceae bacterium | reverse complement strand
CGAGCACCGCCAGTCGAAGCACCTTAACAACCGGGCAGAGAACTCTCACCAGCCGACCCGGCAACAGGAGCGAGCCATGCGGCACTTCCGCTCCCCGGGCGGGGCGCAGCAGTTCCTGTCCGCGTTTTCCGGGATCTCACCGCACTTCCGGCCCCGCCGCCACCTACTCTCCACCGAGGACTACCGCCCCGAGACGGATACCCGACTCGCCACCTGGAACGAGATCGTCGCTTTGCCCACTACCGCCTGACTCGGCCACCGACGCAGCTACAGTCGGGTCCGGACTACCCAAAGCACCCACGGACATCGATAACCTGACAATGCCCTCACACTGCCAGTGTGCCGGTCCGAACAACCGGCCAGCAGCGGAACGTCGCGGACGAGATCGACAAGGCGACCGAGGACTCGTGGCTAACAAGGGCCGCCGCCGCTTGTGTCGTCAGGCAGCTGCACACTCTGCTGCAAACGGATCCCCATACGGTTAACGCTCGCCCGCAACAGGGCCAGCGAGGGTCTTGGCGTCGGTCTCGATGCGGTGATCATTTTCGGCTACTGGGTTGTGATGGCTTGCGCGACCCCGCGGCATGCCGTCTGGAGGCTGGCATCTCGCTGGTGGTGGAATTGAGGGCCCTGGCAGCTTCACCATCGCTGGACGGCTACGGGGGCGTCACACTCGCTGGGTGATCGATCGCGGTGATGACGCTGAGCAGCGGTTGGCGCGGATAGCACTCCAGACGCTCGGGGCAGCAGATGCCCGATTGACGTTGCTGGGCCGCGGCTTGTCAAGCAACGCGTGGCTGGTCTTCGACGACGCGACCGGTCACGAGCTGGTGCTGCGCATCGCCGTGACCTGTGCAGCCAGGAGCACCTACGAACGTGAGCATGCTGTGCTCGCTCGGATCGTCGACACGCTGACCCAGGCCGAGCCTTGCGCGCTGCGCGTGCCCCGCCCTATCACTGGGCATTGGACGCTTGAGTCCCCGCAAGCGGTGAACTTCTCGGTCACCGAGTGGCTCAACGGTCCTAGGCTCGCCCCGGTGCACGCCGCTGAGGCCGCCGCGCCGATCGGTCGAGCATTGCGAACACTGCATGACGTCGACGTGCATGGTCTTGGCCTTGCCGACACCACACGAGGCTGGCCATTCCATGACACGCCCACACATCCGACACTGGATTGCCGGCTCAGCCGCTGGACCGACGAGATTCGACAGGTCATAGCAACGCAGCCGCGCGTCCTAGTTCACGGCGACCTCCACGACGAGAACATCCTTTGGCCGCTGGCCGACCCCCCCGACGGCTCCAAGGTTGGCTTCTTGGACTTTGGGATGGCCTCGGTCGGGGCGGCCGCGTGGGACTTCGCGGCGTTGGCGTACTTCCTGTCATGGCAGGTCGCCGGGATTGCTCTCATGTCATACCTGCAAGACGACGGAGATCTGGCGCGAGTGACTCACCAGACGCAGCTGCTTGCGCTGAGCTTCGCACACCACCGGCTCGTCACAGCCCAGGACAACCACGAAATCCGTCACGCCACAGCCTTCATCGACCAGACACTCAGCGCGTTGAACAGCTGAGATGGCCACGACCGACACCCGGGCCGATCGCCATCAATCGAGTAGTGAATAAGCACAACCGCGCGTCGGCAAACACGATCCCTCAGTGCGAACGGCCTTGGCTACCGACGGGGCGTCGCATGGTGACGCGGGGCCACCTGGCCAGGCCACGCGCCTTTTCGTGCTCGCGGATACGGCGAAACCCCTCGCTGATCTGGGCCTCTGCCATGACCTGGAATCCCAGCCGCTCATAGTAGGGCGCATTCCACGGAACGTCGCAGTACGTGGTCAGCGTCAACGCCGCCAGGCCGCGCTGCTCAGCCCACGCAGCGGCGGTGTCCAACAGCGTCCTCCCCAGACCCCGCCGGGAATGGTCGGGGTGCACGGAAACCTGCTCGACATGGGCATTGCCGTCAACGACGTCGATAAGGAGATACGCCACGGGATGATCTGCATCGTCAGTGATGACCCAGGCGCGACCATCCTGCTGGAAGGAGGCCAGGTCTGGGATGGACGGCGGTTCATCGTCTGCGACCGCACTCATGCCTAGATCTCGAAACGCCGCACCCGCTGCTCGCTCAAGTTGCTGAATAGCCGGTAGGTCGTCGCGCCGAGCGGTTCGGAGCATGACGACATTCTCGCTCAGGGAGCCTACTTAAGACTGGCGGCAGGACGGGAGCTGGGCCCAGGCTCCGGTCCAGGTGCTCGACGAGACACTCCCTCAATGCGGCTGCCCGCCGGAGTCGTTGTGTGGCTCTCTCATGACTTGCGTCTCGTCGGGCGCCGCGCGAGGAGTGGCTGGAAAGGGGTCTGTTCTGCTCGAAGTAGCGGTGCCCTCCTTGCTGATAACCCTGATGGACAAGCAGCAGGGTGCCGGTGGCGGTCCTTGCATTCGCGGTTGCGGTCCTCGACGGCTGCGGCGGATGCGACGTTGGTGACGTTGGCGCGTGACGCCGCGGCCTATGACGATGCGGTGGCGGCTCATGAGCGGCAGTTGCGGGCGCGTGATTTGGCTGATGCCCCGGGTGTGGAGTACCCGACGAGGACTTTGGGTGCGGCGGGTGTTGGATTCGGGCTGTGTGGTGGGCGCGGGTAAACACCGAGGCGGTGCTGCAGCGGTGTTTGGTGTCGCCGCGTCCCGGGTGATGCCTGATCATTACGCGAGGTGGTTGCGGTATCGGGTGGGGATGACGACGACGTTGGGTGCGCTGGACCGCAGTGGGTTGCTCGCGGATTTACCGGATCCGTCGCGTTCGGTGGGTAAGCGTCCGTCATTGTTGCGTCGAGGTGCGCGGGCTGCTGCGGCAGAGCGCGAGAAGCCAACCCAATAGCATTGGCCGCATAGTGGCCATTTGGGGTGGTTATAAGTCGGGCCCACCAACCGTGATGGCCGGTGGGCCCGCGCCGCGGGAGCGGGTATTACGCCAGCCCCTCCGTGAGATCGGCAGCTCTGGTCAGGATCGCCGCTAGGGAGCGGGCGCTGCTTGGCTGGATGTTCAGGCGGAGGATCTTGGTCTCGTCATCGTGTGGAATCGCGGCTAGCTGTATCACCCGGCGGTGGTATTGGTTGGCGTGGCTTTGCAGCTCGGCCGATGTGTCCACTGGTAGCCGTAGATGTGCTTGTGAGGCGATGACCTCATACTGCACGTCGTCCTCGGTTCGGGCGATCACGGCGGGGCCGATGCCACGGAAGCAGTAGTCGCTGTGCTGGTCCATGTCGAGGGTCCCTCGACATGGACCATGGTGTGCATGGTGGGTACTCGATGGCCCGGTCGTTGTTGGAGGCGAGATGGTCGCTCACGGGTCCT
>DASQVB010000375.1:0-3500 GCA_035640975.1 Pseudonocardiaceae bacterium | reverse complement strand
AGCACATCTCCGCGGGGGACCACGCAGCTCGAGGTCATCGGCACCCCACGTGCCTCCTCGACGGTGGTCACCAGCTCGTCGAGCGCCTCGAAGACCCGGTACACCGGCCCCTCCTTGGTGTCGTCAGCCACGGGTCGCCAGTGTGCCTGCTCGCGCAGCTCAGACGCGGGAGCACGCCGCATGCGGCGTGTCACGATGGGCGAGAGTCAGTGTGGCTGGGCAGCAGGTGGCTCAGTGAGCCGGTTGATCAAGCGGTGGTGCACCGTGGCCGGCAGCAGGTGACCGACGTCACCGCCGTAAGCGGCAATCTCCTTGACCACCGAGCTGGACAAGTAGCTGTAGTGCGGCTTGCTCGGCAAGAACATCGTGTCCACTCCGGACAGCTGATAGTTCAACTGGGCCATCTGCAGCTCGTAGTCGAAGTCGCTGACCGCGCGCAGGCCCTTGACGATCGCCGCGATCCCGTTGGCCCGGCAATAGTCCACGAGCAGCCCATGCCAGGAGTCGACGCGAACGCCTGCGAGATGCTCGGTGATCTCCTTCAACATCGCCATCCGGTCGGAGACCTCGAACAGGCAGCTTTTGGTCTTGTTGATCAGGACGGCGACCACGACCTCGTCGAACTGCGCAGCGGCCCGCTCGATGATGTCGAGGTGACCGTTGGTTGCGGGGTCATACGACCCGGGACACACCGCGCGACTCATGGCGCGCAACCGTAGTACACCGCGGTGTCGCCATACCGCCGCTGCGTGAGCGCCACCACACCCTCGGGCCAGGTCGGCTCCAGTGCCTTGGCCGGGCGCTCCACCACCAGCAGCGCCGAGCGGGCCAGCCAACCACCGCTGGCCAAGGCGCTCAACACACCGGCCAAAGCGGTCTCGTCCAGCGCGTAGGGCGGGTCGGCGAACACCACGTCGTAGGGTTCACCGGGATCACCGGACAGCACCGCCTGCACTGGGCCGGTGGTCACCTGCACCCCTGGCAACCCGACCGCCTCGACGTTGCGGCGCAGCACGGCGGCCGCGCGCCGATCGGACTCCACGAACCGGACGTGCACCGCTCCGCGGGACAGCGCCTCCAACCCCAGTGCGCCCGATCCGGCATAGAGATCGATCACCCGGGTACCGTTGAGGTCCCGCCGGGCCTGCAGCGCGCTGAACATCGCCTCCCGGACCCGATCCGACGTCGGTCGGGTGCCGTGCGGCGGCACAGCCAGCTGTCGCCCACCAGCCACCCCCGCCACGATCCGCGTCACATTCCCATGATGACGTTCCCCCCTCCGCCGCCGCGCCAATGGGGCACGATCGTATGGGGCACGATCGTCTGCGGAGGAGGAGCGCGGAGGAGAGCATGGAACGCCGCACGTTGCTCATCACGGGAGCGGCTGCGTGCCGGACAGGAGGTGCTCACCACCGCGCACGACCATTACTCCCACCATGAGTCCATCCGCCTGGCCACCGACCGAGCTGGAGCGACCGTGCGCAAGGTCGCGCTCTACGACGAACCGGCGGCCGCGGCCGAGGACGAGATCGTCGATCGCCTGCGCCGCGCGCTGCGACCGCAGACGCGCGTGGTGGGAGTCACCTGGGTGCACTCGGGCACGGGCGTGAAACTTCCCCTGCGCCCAATCGCCGCGGCGCTGGCCGAGCACAACGCGTGCCGATCGGGCACCGACCCGGTGCTGCTGGTGGTGGACGGCGTGCACGGGTTCGGCGTGGAGGACGAGGCGATCGCCGCCACCGGGCTCGATTTCTTCGCCGCCGGCACGCACAAGTGGATTCTGGGACCACGCGGCACTGGCATCATCTGGGGACGCGACGGGCGCTGGGCCGACATGCAGCCCACGATCCCCGCCTTCCAGAAAGAGCTGTCCGAGGCCTGGAAGCAGGGCCGGCCTGCTCCGGGACCGGCGCACGCCGCCTGGGTCACGCCCGGTGGATTCAAGGCCTTCGAACACTTATGGGCGCTGCCGGCCGCGTTCGACGTCCATCGCCAACTCGGTCGCGCGCGCGTGGCCGAGCGCATCCACCAGCTCAACACCCAGTGCAAGGACGGTCTGGCCGCGATGAAGCACGTCCGGCTGCACACACCGCGCAGTCCGCGGCTGTCCTCGGGGCTCGTCTGCTTCGAGGTGGACGGGATGACTCCCGACGCCGCCGTGGCCCGCTTGCTGGAACAGCGCGTCGTGGCCTCCACGTCGCCTTACGCCACGCCCTACGTACGGTTGGCGCCGAGTCTGGTCAACTCCCCGGCCGACGTCGACGCGGCGCTAGCCGCCGTACGATCGCTGGTCTCCGGCTGATTCGGTGCGCCAGTGCAGGACTAACTCACGGGGAACGAAGTTCCAAGATCAGGTCGCCACCTTCCACCTGTTGCACGGCTTTGATGGCCAGGCGGGCCACCGTGCCGTCCCTGGGCGCGGTGATGCCGGCTTCCATCTTCATCGCCTCGATGGTGGCCACCGGCTGCCCGGCAGACACGGTGTCCCCTTCGGACACCTGCAGGGTGACCACACCGGCGAACGGCGCCGCAACATGGTTGCCGTCGGATTTGTTGGCTCTCTCGGCAACCGGCACCTCCGAGTCGATGGAGCGATCCCGGATCTGCAGTGGCCGTAGCTGCCCGTTGAGCGTGCACATCACAGTGCGCATGCCACGTTCGTCGGCATCGCCGATCGCCTGAAGCTGGATCAGCAGTCGCACCCCCGGTTCGAGATCTACTGCATGCTCCTGACCGGAACGCAACCCGTAGAAGAACTCCTTACTAGGCAGCACCGAGGTATCCCCGTAGGACTCGCGACGCTCCTCGAATTCTGCCGTGGGACCGGCGAACAGCAGCCGGTTGAGGGTGCGCGCCCGATCCTCGCGAAGACCCTTCAGGTCATCAGCGGACAGCTCCGCGATCCCCTTGGGATCGCTGCGGCCCTTCAGCGCCTTGCCGCGCAGGGGTTCGGGCCAGCCGCCAGGGGGAACGCCGAGTTCGCCGTGCAGGAATCCGATCACCGAGTCGGGGATGTCGAACCGAGTGGGGTCGGCCTCGAAGTCTTTCGGCTCGACACCGGCACCGACCAGATGCAGCGCCAGATCACCGACGACCTTGGAGGAGGGCGTCACCTTGATCAACCTGCCGAGCATCCGGTCAGCCGCTGCGTAGGCTTCTTCGATCTGCTCGAACTTGTCCGCCAGGCCCAACGCCACGGCTTGCTGGCGTAGGTTGGACAGCTGGCCACCGGGGATCTCGTGGTGATAGACCCGCCCGGTGGGCGAGGCCAGACCCGACTCGAAGGGCGCATAAATCTTGCGCACCAGTTCCCAGTACGGCTCCAGGTCACAAACCGCCTGCAGGTCCAGCCCGGTGCTGCGCTCGGTGTGGTCGGTGGCCGCGACCAGCGCGGACAGCGACGGCTGCGAGGTGGTGCCGGCCATGGATGCGGTGGCGGCATCGACGGCGTCCACCCCGGCGTCGATCGCGGCGAGCAAGGTGGCCAGCTGCCCACCGGG
>DASQVB010000374.1:0-8503 GCA_035640975.1 Pseudonocardiaceae bacterium | reverse complement strand
AGCTGGGGGCGACGTCGAGTTGGGAGAGTGCGCAGCGTGGCCGCCCACGAAGGTAGGGCAAGACCCCCCTCCGACCGCTCCGGTGGCGTCATGTGCCGTGACGGGATGACCGTGAACCTCGGCGGCGCACCTACCGGCGCCGACATACATGGTCCCGCGGAGGCGCCGTCATGACCGCCTCTTTCAGGGCTGATGGCGCCGCGTCGCGCCGCAGCGGCCGGTGGCGCCTGCAAGATCGGCGGCTGCGCACCAAACTCACTGCGGTGCTACTGGTGCCCCTGCTGCTCGCTGGGGCGCTCGGCGCGCTGCGGGTTTCCGATCTGATGCGCCAGGCCAACGACCTCGCCGCAGTTGTGCGGCAGGTTGGGTTCGCCCAGCAGGTCGGCCTAGCCGTGCACGACCTGCAAGGGGAACGGCACCTCGCGGCCGTGGCGCTCGCCACCGATCGCCCTGCGGACCAGGCCGCGCTGCAAGCCCAATACCAACGGGTGGACGCCGCCGTCACGATCTTGCGTACCGGGGACTTCGGAGCCGATGCGCTCGCCCCCACCGCGGCATACCAGGCTGCGCTGGGCCGGCTGTCCGGGCTCGCTGCTGTGCGGCGGACCAGTGACGAACGCAACGTGGCCACTGCCTACTCCAGCCTCATTGCACCGCTGTTCGACCTCGACCGCAGAATCCTCGATGGCATTCGCGACCCGCTGGCCCAGCAAGCCGACGGCCTCAAGGCGCTCGCCGTCGCCAAGGAGCAGGCCTCTCAGCAGCACGCAGTGTTGCACGCGGCCATCTTGTCCGGCGTTGTGCCCGCGGAGCAGCAGGCCACGCTGCGCACCGCCGAAGCCAGATTCGACGCCGCTGTCGACGAGTTCCGCCTAGCCGTGCCGGGCTCGCAGCTTTTCGAGGCCAGGGCGGTCATCGATCGCAAGCGGCTGCTGGAGGCTGCGCTGGATCGGGCGGTGCGACAAGCATCGCTGCAGACCGTGCCTGCCGACTGGAACTCCGCCGCCGCCGGCACCGTTGAAGCGATCCGTCAGGCGGAGATCACGCAGCTCAATGCGTTGCGGACGGCGACCGCGGCGCGCAGCGGCCAAGCATCGCAACAGGCGCTGGCCAACGGTGCCGTGGTGGCGGCGCTACTGGTGCTCGCCGTGGTGACTCTGCTTGTGGTGGTGCGCTCGCTGCTGCGACCGCTACGTACGCTGCGGACCGCGGCGTTCGACGTCGCCGACCGCCAGCTGCCGGAGGCGGTCGAGCAGCTGAGCAGCTGTGACGGTACGCCCGGTCAGACGACTGTCGACCCGGTGCCAGTGCACTCCAGAGAGGAGGTCGGTCAGGTTGCCAGGGCGTTCGACACCGTGCACGCACAGGCCGTCCGGCTGGCAGCCGACCAGGCCGCGGCGCGGAGCAGCCTCAACGATACCTTCCTCAACCTGTCCGGGCGCAACCAAAGCCTGGTCGACCGGCAGCGGCAGCTGATCGATGAACTGCGCAGCAGGCAGCACGACCCTGAGCTGGTGAGCAGCTTGCTACTTCTCGACCACCTTGCTGCCCGGATGCGTCGCCACAGTGACAACCTGTTGGTACTCGCCGGTGGCACGTTGCCGCGAAGGACCGAAGGGCGCATGGCGGTCGTCGACGTGTTGCGCAGCGCCGTCGCGGAGATCGAGCAGTACCAGCGGGTGACCGTGCGTCAGCCCCCGGCGGCCATGGTGGCCGACTTGGTCGTAGACGACCTGGTGCATCTGCTCGCTGAGTTGCTCGACAACGCCGTCAATGCTGAGGCCAACAGCGGTGCGTACCAGCAGACCACGGTGACCCTGAGCAGCACGCTCACCGAGGACAAAGGTTTGCTGGTGGAGATTGTCGACTCGGGGCCCGGCCTGCCGCCGGACCAGCTGCAGGCGATCAACGACCGGCTCGCCTCGCCTCCGGCGGTCGATGCGTCAGTCTCCCGCCAGATGGGCCTGTTTGTGGTGAGCAGGCTGGCTGCCCAGCATGGCATCACAGTCCGGCTGCGCCAGCGCCTCAGCCAGATCGGGATCACCGCGGCGGTGTCGCTGCCCTGCTCCATGGTGTCGATCGATTCCCGACCGTCCAACGGCTCCCGGTTCTCGAATGACGTGGTTCCCGAGGCGCCGGCCACCACCGATTGGATCGGTACCGGCGCGCCGCTGCCGCTGCAGGTGTCGGTGGTCGACGAGGCCACCGCGGCGGACTTATTCAGCCCGACCTCGATCGGAATCGCGACATCACCGCCAAGCGGCCTGCGCACGGCTGAGCAGGAGTGGCGCGAGCTCTTCGGCGACGACCAGCCCCAGCCCCAGCCCCAGCGCGAGCCGTTTGCCGGTCAGCTGGATGTGCACCAGCAAGGTGCGCCGGCGTTGGATCCCCTGGCGAGTCCACTGCCGCTGAGCGGCGCGGCGGCAACCGGGCAGCCGCTGGAGGTCCACGAGGAGATCTTCGAGATGGTCTCTGCCTGGTTCCGCGAGCGGCAGTCGGCGTCGGCGAGCAACGGTGACACCACGCAGATGGCCGCACCGCCGAACGGGGTTTCGCGCACCAACGCGCACGAGTGGCGGTCCCCGTTGGACGAGGAGTGGCACGCTGCGCAAGCGTTGGCCACCCCGGTCGACCACGGCGTCACCACGGCCGGACTACCCAAGCGACAGCCGCTGGCCCATCTTGTGACCGGCGCGGAGAGCATCGGCCGTACCGTTGCGACGTCGATACCTGTTGGCCCGGTCCGCGTTCCGGACGAGGTCCGCGAACGGCTGAGCAGGTACCAGCACGGATTGCGCGTCGGGCGCCACGCCCGCATCGGCCCTGACGAGCAGGCCACCATTACCGACGACACCATGCTCGGACGTATCGAGGAGGATCAGTAGTGACGACAGCAGTGCCACAGCATCCAGTCCAGCCCGGCCAGTTCGGCTGGCTGGTGGACAGCTTCGTAGAGCGGGTACCCGGTGTGGCGCACGCTGTCGTCGTCTCCGCCGACGGACTGCTCCTCGTCGCGTCATCGGGATTGCCCCGGGATCGCGCTGATCAGCTCGCCGCGGTCACCTCTGGTCTGGTGAGCCTCACCCAAGGTGCGGCGCGCTGCTTTGAGGCGGGCGGTGTAGTCCAGACCGTGGTGGAAATGGAGCGCGGCATCGTTTTGACCATGGTCATCAGCGATGGTTCCAGCCTGGCCGTGCTGGCCTCCCCGAGCTGCGATATCGGCCTGATCGGTTATGAGATGACCTTGCTGGTTGATCGGGCAGGCAAGCTGCTGACCCCCGAACTCCGCGCCCAACTGCAGAGTGCTGCGCGCACCTGAGGGCTCAGTCCTGGGTGACTGCCGCAGAGGTGATTCGGTGCAGCGGGAAGCGTCGCAGCTCGCCCCGTGACCGGTCGAACCCCTCCAATACGCCACCTCCTACGCTCACCGGCCGCACGATCCGCTTGCTTGCTACGCCGTGGGAGTCCACGTAGCCGATCCACACATTGCTGCCGGCGTCGGCGGCGCCCTGCAGCAGCTCCAGCGTGTCGCCGGTGGACGTCCCACTGATCACCAACGCAGGTCCGCGCGGGGTGTTAGCCGCGGCGTCCCCAGCCCGGACGCCGCGGATCAGCGCGGCGAGCTGCTGCGAAGAAGGCACACCGGGCACGGCAGGCACAGCAGGGACGGCGCTCCGGCGCATCGTGGACGGTCGAACCCTGGCCCGACGCTCCGCGGCGCGCAACGTGACCACCTGGCCGTCGGCCCCCTCAGCGACCGGAGCGAACCCGGCGCCACGCACTTCCTCGAGCAGCGGCCCCAGCGCCATGGGGCTAACCAGCACGGTGGGAGCTATTCTGCGCAGTCCGCAGCGGGCGGCGACCGGATGCGCCAGCAGCTCCGCCAGCAGCACAGTGTCGTCGCAACGCAGGAATGCCGCCGCGGTGCCTCCGCGCAGCCGCCCGTGCCGTCGAGCCACATCGTCGATGAGGTAGCTCAGCGACTGCGGCACCGGAGTCCGGGACCGGGTCCGAAACAGCTCGTGCAAGTCGGTGGCGCTACGGCCGACGTCCATGGCTCGACGCACGGTGTCCTCGGTGACTCGGTAGACGGTGGCGCCGCCGGCCGACTCCACGTCGGCCACCAGCGCGATCTCCCCGGCTAGCTCGGGCTCCAACGGTCCCGGCGCCACTACGGTGCGATCGGCCTGCACCAGCACGTGGTCCACTGGTTCGGGCAAGGCGGCCTCGAGGACGGCCGCCGCCGCGCCCGCGCCATCCTGCAGTAGCGCCCGGCCGGGCGATGACAGCGCGCCCAGCGCGAGCACGCCGAGCACGGTGGCCTCCCGGACCGTCCAGCTGACCATCTCGTCGCGCCGCCGGCCGCCCCGGCGCGGGGCCCTCCAGGCGAGCACTGCGGCGACCTCCTCGGACCGCTGGATCCCGCTACCGGCGGGCAGATCAGCGAGCACGTCGAGGACCCAGCGGCGCTGCGCCGCGGCCCGTGGCTGACGCAACTCATCAGCCAGCGACGCCAGCGGCCGGTCCTTGTCATCGCGAATCCCGGCCAGTCCGGGCAGCCGAGGCAACTCGAGCCATGCGTCGGCCAGCATCGACCAGCGCCTCTCGGGTCGCGCAGCGAGCCAGGAGTCGACGGCGACCGTGGGTAACCACAATCTCCCGTCGGCGCCCTCGTCGGACCCAGCGACCAGCCCAGCCGCGACGGTGACCTCGGCGAGCAGCGCCATCGTGGACTCATCGACGTCGACCTGCCGCGCGGTTCGGCGCAGGTCGCGAACGCCCAGGCCGCCGGAACGCAATGCCGCAGGCGGTTCCCGCGACCATTCGGAGAGCAGCGTCTCGGTGTGCCGCAGCAGATCGAGCACCGCGCCAGCGGCCGTCGAGTCCACCATGGACGGGTCACGCTTATGCCTGGGCAGCGCCGGTTCCTCCAGCTCGATGGGTCCGAGCGGTTGGTTCCCGCGCAACGCCAAGCCCACCTGTGCCGGCAACTCGACGGTGCCGGAGTCGATCCGGCGCAGCAGCCCACGGGCCAATAGACGTTGCACCGGGGTGCGGGCCTGGCTCAGCGCAAGCACCTCGGCAGCATCCCGGGTGGTGCCCACAGGAGGCCCGGCAGCCAGGGTCCGCAGCACAGCCAGCTCGTCCTCGGCGAGCTCGGCGAGGGCAGCGCCGATATCAATGCCGGCCAGATTCGCGGCGGGACGGCCCAACCCGCCAGGATGCGGACCGATGACCTGGCGCGCCGCCGGGACCACCGCGAGCGCCGAATCGTCACCCCAGGCCAGCGCACGGCAGCGCAACGCATCCAAGCCCTGCTGAGTCCGGCCGGTTGGGACGTCACGACCGAGCAGTCCGGCGACGTCCTGGCGGCTCACCGGTCCGGCGTCGGCACCAGCCACCACCAGCGCTGACAGCACGGCCAGCGTGAACCGATCCAAGTCTTCGCAGGCCCGGGCGACGGATGCCTGGATCCCGGCTCGGGTGGCCAGCACCGTCGAATCAGCCGGCGCCGGCACGGC
Organism: Pseudonocardiaceae bacterium; assembly: GCA_035640975.1. Classification (GTDB taxonomy): domain Bacteria; phylum Actinomycetota; class Actinomycetes; order Mycobacteriales; family Pseudonocardiaceae. Next base: position 2,981 of record DASQVB010000374.1, on the reverse strand, counting down.
AAGGTCCGGGCGGGCCCGTAGTAACGCGGCCAGCGTGGCGTCGTCCCGGGAGCGTAGCCAGTCGGCCAGTGCAGTGCTGGGCATCCCACCCACGGTATCGACAGCCCAGGACACGTCGCCTGGCGCCACTGATCACATGAAGTTTGTGACCTCCAGGCACAATAGAATCTCACCGAGCATGGAGAAGCTGAGGAGAAGCTGTGGCCAAGCGCACCGACCGAATCGACCCGACCTGGCCGAGCTGGTCGGAAGAGGACCACCCGGTCAGCGAACTCGCCGCCCCGGTCCAGGGCGCGCTGTCCCCCTTTGGCGAGGTGACCTTCCCGCTGCCGGCTGACCAGCTCCCTTATGAGCACCCGCACACGGAGATCAACCGCAGCGACACCCCCTAGAGCGCCCGCAGAGGGCCCCTTCAGGGCGTCGGTTCGGATCCGTTAGGGTCCCGTCACCGCGCGGCCGGAGCGTCGTTGGGCCAGCGTGGGTCGCCCCATCGGGGAGGGCGAGTCATCAGCAAGGTTCGCTCGTCCGACACCAGAAGAGGCCATGGCTCAGCGTCCCGGATCTCCCCGCTTGCGCGATCGTCCTTACCTCATTGCCTGCGCGCTTGCCGGGGCCGTCGTGATGGTGCTGGCAATCGTGGCGGTGGCCTTCCTGGTGCCGCTCGGGGGTGGCGGGAGCGGCGACGCCGGTAAGGCCGCGCCGCGGCCCCCGGTGACCGCGACCACCACGATTCCGCCGGCGGTTGTCCCATCAGATCTCACAGCTCTGCCGCTGAGCACCACCTACACCGTCGTTGACGGGGCACCGCTGGACACCCGGCCTCCGGATCCCACCGACGGCACAGTGGTGCACCCACGACGGGAAGTCGTGGTGTACGCCGCCCCCGGCGGTGCGCCGATCGCCAGGATGACTCCCCAGCAGCTCGGCGACACCTGGTTGCCGGTGATTGCCGCGCAACCCGGCTGGGTGCAGGTGCTGCTGCCCTCGCGACCCAACAACTCGGTCGGCTGGCTTACCGACGATGCACTCGATCGTGCGGTAACCCCGTATCTCATCCGGGTACACCTTCGTTCCCTCAATATGGAGCTGTTCTGGGGGGACCGTCGGCTGGGTCAGTGGCCGGTGGGGATCGGCAAGAAGTCGGCTCCCACTCCGGTGGGGCGAACCTTCCTGCTCGGGTCGTTCACTGACCCCAAGCAGAGCTACTCCCCGGTGATCCTGCCGCTGGGCACTCACAGCCCGACGCTGGACAGTTTTGGTGGCGGCCCGGGAACCGTCGCGATCCATACCTGGCCCACGGCCGACGTCTTCGGTACCCAATCCAGCGATGGATGCATCCGGGTTCCGGCGGCCGCTCTGAACATGTTGACCGAGGTTCCGCTGGGGACGCTCGTGCTCATCGACGAGAACTGAACAAACGAGAGGACAGCACACGTGAACAGTAGGAAGCTCGCCGGCGCCAGTGCTGCCAGCGTCGGTGCTGCCACCGCCGTGGTGGCCCTGCTGCTGGGGACCGTGTCCGGTAACGCTGATGAAGAGACCACCGCTTCGGCGTTCGGGATCGCCGCGGACGGTCTGCTTGACATCGATCCGACTCCGTACGTCGACGCTCCGCCCGACGACAGTGAGGCCCTGCTGGAGGTGCCGGGGGAGGACTCGGACCTGCTTCGTGTCGCGCTGCTCAAGGTCAAGGCCCAGGACTTCCGCTCCCAGGCAACGGCCGTCGACGTGGAGGTCGTCGGGATCGAGGCTGAGCTCATCGAGGCGAAGTGCGAGAATGGTGAGGGCGATTCATCGATCCTCGGTGGGGACAGCGGCAATGGCACCTCACTGCCGTCGGATCCATTCGAGGGCCAGGAGCTGGACCTCTCGCCGGTCCTCTCGATCGAGTTCAACCGGCAGGAACGGGACGGTGACAAGCTCACCGTTGATGCTCTCGTGGTCAAGCTGCTGCCCGGCGGCGACCTCGGGGCTGTGATCCAGCAGAAGGATCTCGATCTCCTCAAGAAGGTCGCACCTAAGAGCCTGAAGGTCCCGGCGACGATGAATGAGGTGAAGTCGGGGAGCCCGCAGGAACCGGGTGCTCCGGCCAGCCCATCGCAACCTGGCGCTCCGGCCAACCCGGCGGAGGCGGGCCCTGCGACCCTCGGAGACTTGACCGAGAAGATCCAGTCGCTCAACCCGAACCTGGTGCCCAAGGCCGATGGTGACGATGACGCGCTCCTGGAGATCGTGGTTTCGTCTGCCAGTTGCCGGAAAGACCGCAAGAAGGACGAAAAGCCTGAGGAGGCGCCGAAGCCGAAGCCGGTGGAGGCAGACCTACCGGTCACGCACTGACCTGATCAACGTATTGCCGATAGGGGGCTGGCACGCATCGCGTGCTGGCCCCCTTCGTCGTGTTCTTGAGCTACGGAACCGTCTGGCGCACGATGACCGACGCAACCGGCCGTAGGATCGACTGGTGAACTCGCAGCGACGGCTGACCCACGTCGATGATCGGGGTGCGGCCCGGATGGTCGACGTCTCGGACAAGCAGCCTTCCGCAAGGGAGGCGGTGGCCTCCGGGATCTTTCGCACCACCGAGGAGGTGGTGCGGCTGCTGCGAGCTGAGCAGTTGCCCAAGGGTGATGCGCTGGCCACGGCACGCATTGCGGGAATCATGGGGGCAAAACGGACGCCCGACCTCATCCCGCTGTGCCATCCTCTCTCGCTGTCCGGGGTGACCGTGGATCTGCACACCTCGGACTCCGAGGTCCGGATCACCGCCACGGTCCGGACCACCGACCGCACCGGTGTGGAGATGGAGGCTCTCACCGCGGTCGCCGTGGCCGGCTTGGCGCTGCACGACATGGTCAAGGCAGTCGACCCCGCCGCGGTGCTCGACGCGGTGCGGGTGGAGCGCAAGGAAGGTGGCAAGACCGGGCTGTGGACGCGTCAGGAGAACCGATGACAACAACGACCCGCCGCGCCGTGGTCGTGGT
>DASQVB010000373.1:0-3638 GCA_035640975.1 Pseudonocardiaceae bacterium | reverse complement strand
GCTCAACGAACTTCGGCGACGAGAACGGAGTCCCGTACACCCTTCTGTTGTGGTGGGCCACCGACATTATGCCAGGCACCTACCGCAGTGCGGGTGGCGCGGGCCGTGACTGCTACTGGAAGCGACTCGCCGGCCTCTCCGGGGGGAGTTCGACGATCTGATTGCCAACAACCTCGACGACGCCCAACGGTCGTCACGATCGACCCTGCGACCTAGGGTTCCCAACGAGCGGTGCCAGCCGTTCGAGCTAGCCCGCTGAACCGAGCCCTTGCCTGCGACCGTAGTGCGAGGTCCAGTGGACAAAGCTTATGATGTCACAACTACGATCAGAAGGCTTAGGGGCCCGACTGTGAGCACGACACTCCTCAGGCTGGGCGCGAGCACGGTCGCCCTCGGCGGCGGCCTCCCCACCGAGGTGACCGCGACCGTCTACTTCCCGTCTCCTATCAGCCGGTGATTGCACCGTCTCGTACGAGACCGTGCCGATCGCTGTCGCCAACACGAAGGTAGCCCGGGAGCGGGCGAAGCGGGACGCCCGTCGGGTAGCCGACCCTCCTGAAGCCCTCCTGTGCCGGCCACACCAGCAGCGCGGCCGCCGCGTGGGCACTACGGTTCCCGGCTCTACCGTGACACGGTGACTCCGGAACCGATCCCGACCGGCCCGGTCCATGCTGTGTCTCGGGCGTTCTCCACGCAGGTGTGGGGGGACGTGACGTTCCTGCACTGGCCCTATCCGCCTGAGGTGGTGCGTCCACTGCTGCCCCCGGCCACCGAGCTCGACCTCTGCGACGGGGTCTGCTGGGTGAGTGTGGTCGGGCTGCACATGGGGCGGGTGTCCATCGCCGGTCTGCCCCACCTCGATGACTTCCTGGAGACCAACGTGCGGACCTACGCAGTGGACGGGCGGGGCCGACCCAGCACGGTGTTCCTCACCATGGAGGCCTCGACGTTGCCGTTCGTGCTCAGCGCTCGGATCGTGGGTCGACTTCCCTACACCTGGTCGAGCATGGGGCTGCGTCGTGCGGGGGACAGCGTCGACTACTGGCTCACCCGCCGCTGGCCGGCGCCGGCCGGGGTAGGGATCCGGTGGCGGGTGCGGCTCGGTGAGCGCATCTCACCCACACCGCTAGACCATCACCTCACCGCACGCTGGTCCCAGCATTCACGCTGGTACGGCGGCGTCACCCTCTATACCCCGGTCGAGCACGAGCCGTGGGTGCTGCACGCGGCCGAACTGCTCGACCTCGACGAGGACGGGCTGTTCGCCGCTGCCGGGCTGCCTGCGCCTACCGGGGCGCCCAGCAGCGTCCGGTACGCTCCCGAGGCCCACGCCCGGTTCGGCTTGCCGCTGACTATCAGGTAAGCCGTTCGTGCGCGTGAGGGGTGCTGCAACACGATCAGCGTGACGGCCAGCAGGGTGACGCCACAGAGCAACATCCCGAGCGGCGCGCCGAGAGACTCAGCGAAGAGGCACCCCACCGCAGGCACACAAACGCACCGGTGAGGCCTACGACGGTGGGCGGTGCCCATTCGGGGGCCGTCCGCTTCGAGCCTTCGCCCGGCGGCTCCGCATGACCCCTCCCACGAGTGACGGGGCACATCTAGCGACCCCGGGAGCTCAGGTAGCTGGCCATCGTCCTCGTGGGGACGCTAGCGGCCATCCACCAGCACGTTTGCCCGGCCGCAGTGATAACGCCCTCCCTCGGCCTGGCGGGGAGTGGTGGGCATGACGGCACCAGGAAACCCGAACCGACCCTCACCTGAGTTCTGCAGTCGGCGGGGCAGATGAGCATGATCGCGGCTGGGGCGCCAGCGGTGCCAGTGTGTGCACGACCCCCGTGAAGGGTAACGACGGATTCGTTCGCTTCGTTCCAGTCCAGCCGCGCAGCAGGGAGCAGTGGTGCACCACACGATCGAGATCAGGGTACCAACCGAGACCACCGAAGACGTGCTGGGTGAGCTTGAGGCGCTGGAGGGTGTGATTGCCCTCTCCGTTGTGCGCCGGGCATCGGTCAAGCCGCCAGGGGATGTTGTCACGGTGCACGCGCTGAACCGAGGGGTCGACGCTGTACTCGCGGTGGCAGCGCAGGCCCGGCAGTTCGGGCCGGTGTCGCTGAGCACGGCCGGGCTTCAGAGCCTCGTCGACCAGCAGGCCCAGCTGACAATCGACAATGACGTCGATGAGGCGCCCTGGGAGGAGTTCGAGCGGAGCCTTCGCCACCACGGTCGGTTGAACCTGAACTTCCTGGTGCTGATGGGGCTGGGAGCGGCCATGGCAGTAGCTGGTCTCGTCTCCGCCCCCGTCCCGCAGGCCCTGGCGCTGGCCGCGGCGGCCATCATCGCGCCCGCGTTCGAGCCCGTGGCCAAACTCACCGTCGGACTGGTCCGCCACAGCTGGTACGCCGTCCGCCGGGCGTTCATCGCCGCGGCCAGCGGATACCTGGCGCTGGCCCTCGTCGGGGCGCTGACCTACCTGCTCCTACACGGGCTAGGCACGGCGAGCCCGAAGTCGCTGGCCGCCAGCGAGGGGGTCAAGATGGTCATCGAACCGACCGCCGCGGACTGGTTCATCTCGGCTGGCGGCGCGATCGCCGGCCTCGTGATCGTCACCGCCTTCCGGCAAGCGGTCCTCGCCGGCGCCCTCATCGCTCTGGCCTTGGTTCCCGCCGCCGCCCTGGTGGGCGCGGGCCTGGCCGCCGGGGAGGTCGTCATGGCCCTGGCCGCGCTGCGGCGGGTGGGACTCGACGTGCTCCTGGTGATCGTGCTCGGCGGCGGGGTCGTCCTGCTCAAGCAGCGCCTCATCCACCACAACCGCCGTCCCTTGACCTGATGACACCGCCGACGGGGCACTGCTCCAGCTCCACGGCCGCGCCTGCTGACCTGACACGCCGCGCCGGAGCAATGCTTGGAACCTGTGGATGAGCGGGAGGGGCGTACCTTCCCGGTGATCGAGTGAAGGTTCTCAAGCAAGACCGGCGGTGCAACGCTGGTCGGGAAGGTACGACCCATGCTCACCGTAGTCCCCGAGCCCGCAGGAGACGATGTCCGCACCGGCGGTGTCCAGCTGAACGAGTCATCGTCGGTGATCGACGACATCGTCCGTGAGGGCGCCCGGCGGATGCTGGCTGAAGCGGTACTGGCCGAGGTCGAGGTTTACACCGCGGCGTTCGCCCGCGAGCGTGACGAAGCCGGGCACCGGTTGGTGGTGCGCAACGGCTATCACGAGCCGCGGGAGGTGTTGACCAGCGCCGGTGCCGTGGAGGTTCAGGCGCCGCGGGTCAACGACAAGCGCGTTGATCCTGACACCGGCGAGCGCCAGCGGTTTCGCTCGGTGATCCTGCCACCGTGGCGCCGCAAGACCCCGAAGATCACCGAGGTGTTGCCGCTGCTGTACCTGCATGGGCTGTCCTCTGGGGACTTCGGGCCTGCACTGGGCCAGTTCCTCGGCACGAGCAGCGGCCTGTCCAGCTCGGTGATCACCAAGCTCACCGAGACCTGGCAGGCCGAGCAACGGGCTTTCACTGCCCGAGATCTGTCTGGGGTGGACTACGTGTATCTGTGGGCTGATGGCATTCACGTCAACGTCCGCCTGGAGGAGCACAGGCTGTGCCTGCTGGTGGTGATCGGGGTGCGGGCCG